>NZ_AQXE01000001.1:300000-524744 GCF_000375485.1 Desulfovibrio oxyclinae DSM 11498
TGCACCAGACAGGCTTCATACAGCAGAGCGGTGAGGACCGGGTCGGACGAGCCATTGTCCTTCATGACGCCGCTGATGAGCTTCTCGACCTTTTTGGGCCGATGCCTGCCAAGGCCGTCGAGCAGGTGCTCGTGCATGTAGGTGTCGTACGGGGCTTGCCTGAGGTGATCCACCATGGCGGAAAAGCTGAGGTTCTGCTTGGGCATGGCAGCGAAGCAGCCGACCCCCGCCTGAGTGTCCATCAGTTTGAGTTCGTATCGCATAAGTTTGCTCCAGTGCTGGATTTCGTCACGCAAGTTCGTAGCACTGTACGGATGAAAATGTCGAACGGTTTTCCGGACCGGGACAGGAAGGAATTGCCCCGCCTGGGCGGGGCGTTGTTTTCGCTATGCTTTTTTCAGCAGTGCTCTGACGTGTGGCAGCATGGCCTCGGCCATGCGTTCCACGCCCTGCTCGTTGGGATGCAGGCCGTCCATGAGCGTCAGCATGGGGTTGCCGAAGTAGGGCGCGAGGACGTTGGGAAACAGGGGAATGCCGAGCTTCTCGGCCAGTTCCGGGAAGACCTTGTCGAACTCGGCCTTGTATTCGGCTCCCACATCCGGGATGGCCTTGATCCCGCCCAGCAGGACCGGGATGCCCTTTCCAATGAACGCGTTGCAGAGCGTCTCGATGTTCTCGCGGACGAAGTCGGGCTCGTCGCCGACATAGAAGTCGTTGGCGCCGAAAGCCACGATCACGGCGTCCGGCTTTGCCTTGAGAACCTCGTTCATGCGGTGCAGGCCGTCCTCGCTGGTTTCGCCCGAGATTCCGAAGTTCAGAGCCTTTACCTCGATGCCTTCAGCCCGCAGCCTTCTTTCCAGTGCTGCGGGCAGGGCTTCCGAGGGCTTGAGTCCGTATCCTTCCGTGAGGGAGTCGCCGAAAACGGCAAGTGTCTTCATCAGATGGCTCCGATCCAGCTTCCCACCTTGGCGGCTTCCTCTTTCCAGTCGCTGCTCAGACGCACCTTGAGGAATTCCTTGAAGATGGTGTCGAACATGGTCATGGCCTTTTCAAGAAGATAGACCTTTTCCAGAAACTTTGCGTCCGGGTCATCGCCTTCCTCGTCGCGCGTGGCGATTTTAGGCGTCTTGAGACCGGAAAAGAGGAAGTCCTCGGCCTTGACGGTAAGGGTCCACTCGTCTTCGTCGGACTGGAAGCGAAGCTGCGCGCGGCAGACTTTTTTGCCGGTTTTGAGACCGGTCATGGCCTCGGTGAGTTCGCCACGGGGACTGTTGACCGTGGCGGTCTCCACGCCTTCGCCGTCGCCGCCCTGCACCGAGATGCGTTGCTCCATGTTCACGGAGTAGTATTTCCCGTCCTCAAGCTGGAACATGTGCGATCCAGAGGCGATGCGGTACCAGAGCCAGGTCAGGAAGTCCTGTCCGAGAACGGTGTTCTCTCGTTCAACTGCGGTAAGATCCATGACTGCCTCCTATACGAAAATGGTCGGGTCGAGGTTTTCCAGTTTCTCCACCGAATCCTCCCCCAGCTCTTCCATGGCCATGAAGAAGGGGCCCATCTGTTCCAGATGCAGGTCGAAGGTCGCGGTGAACAGGTCCTCGAACAGCGCTCGTGCCTTGGCGTTGGTGGTGTCCAAGTACACGCGGTTCACGGACGGCGTCCAGACCACGTCGAAAATAGCCGGAACGGGCAGGCTGCGGGCGCGAAGGCGCAGGGTGACCTGCTCCTTGAGTTCGCGCTTGCGGTCGCGGGAGACGAAATTTTTTCCCTGCTCCTTGTTACGGGCCAGTTCCGCGTTCAGGGCGATCTGGTAATGCTTTTTGAGAACGGCGGGCTGCACCCTGCGGGTCTCCAGACGCATGGAAAATGCAAAGAACTCGGCTTTTTCGGGCGGAGATTGCACCCAGTTCACGTCAAGGAAGTCATCGATGTTGGTCCAGCCGAAGCTGCGTTCCTCGGCGGTGTCGTCGATGTCTATGAAGCTGTTCTGGGAAAGCTTTTCCGGGACTTCCTGAAGGATGGAATCCGGCACTTCCTCGATGATGCGGTAGCGGGTGAGCCCAAGGCTCGCTGAAAGTATGCTCACGGTTTGAAACCTCTCATATTTGACCTGTGGTTCGGACCGTCAATTGGGTAGAATCATTCCCCGGCGATGTAAAGTGATTTGATGCTCGGATTCACCGTCAGGAGGACTTTTCCGGCACGCAAGTTGTATGAAAACGGGCATCGGCAAAGCCGAAATGGAAAGAATCGGAGGAAAGTAATGCGGTAGAAGGATGGCAAAAGGAGGCCGACATGAACGTCTGGCGTTTCAATGTTTCGGACAATGGTGTGGAATTCGGCGGTGTGAAACGCAAAAAGCTTACGCCCGACGGCTGCAACGAACCTTACGGCAAGCGCTTCTGGTGCCCCAGACGGCGCTGGTTCCTCACGGAAGCCTGTCCGTTCGTGAGTCGTCAGGAATGCGACAGCTACAGACGAATGTGCGGCGCCATCTGATCCTCTTGCCCGACCGCTTCCGAGCGTGTAGGTTCCCCACCGGAGGTAACCCAATGAATGAAGCTCTGAAACGCCTGTCCGGCATACTGGACGAAGCCGTTGACGAAATTGCCAAATGCGAAGCGGAAGCGGTTCGGGAAGTTGACGAAAACGGCAATCAGGCCGGGTTTGAATCCTGGATGATCGAAAAGGCCGAGGTGCTTGTGTCCCTGCCGGAGAAGGTCCGTGACGCGGCAGAGGCGGTAGGCGGCGAACTGGGTGCGTTCGTGCTCGACAGGGTGGAGCAGTATTCCTCTTCTGCTGAGACTTCGCTGGAGATCAACAGCCCGTTTTTCATGAGCGCGCTGCTGTATCCGTCCAGCCATCAGCCGGGTGAGCCGAACAATCTGGAGCTGGTGGCAAAAAGGGTTCGCGAGGCTCTTTAGGAGCCTTGACGACGTGCGGCCTGCTGTTTTTGGCCCACGAGCACCAGTTTCGAGACTGCGTCTTCCTGCCTGCGGTCAAGCTCAAGGAACTCTACTCCAACCGCGTCGCCGTCATGGCGGACGACCTTGGCCGCGATTCCCTCGGCCACGGTTTTTTCCTGAAATTCAAGCGCAAGCGTCAGCTTTACACCGTGTTTGAAACGGGCTTTGGAAAAGCGAAATCCAGCGCCTGTGGCACTGATGTTGATGCAGGGCAGGACGCCGACGCGATCCACCCTGAGCGCGAGACCCTCCACGGAGACTCTCACGGCGTTTCGGCGTTCGTCTTTGGCCTTGGGAGCCTTGAAGCTGAACCCGAGCGCTTCTTCGTCGATGGGAGCGGCTTCTACCTTGGACTTTTTTCGGCCTTTCACGAGTTTGAGGCCGAGCAGTCCGCCGGATGAAGCTTCCTTATCCGCTTTGATGTCAACAGAACGCGCCTTGGCGTTGGAGGAGCCTTTGCCGCGTCCGGCCTTGTTCGGCGGTGCGGACGTCTTTGCTGCCGCGTCCACGTCAAGCACCGTTTTTTCGGCCTTCTCTTTCTCCCCGTTCCGGCTCCTGCGTTCCGAGTCTTTTCCATTCAACTTTCTGAAAAAACTCATGATACTCATCCCGAACCCCCCTTTGGAATGTACGTCCTTTCTTAGCTGAAAAATGCATTTTTGCAAAGCCGCATATTGCAATCCGGACGAACGCCCCGGATAGAACTGCAAACCCCCTTGACTTTTAGTCGATAACCATGGGAAGAATGTTCAGTTTTTCACGAATAAGGGTAGTGTTTTTTTAGGAGGAATAGAGGATGATTGGCGAACTGTTCCACGGTATGGCTAACAGCACGGCTGCCGGTTTCACCGGTGTGTCCCTGATTTTCATCTATCTGGCCTGGATCGTGGTCATCGGCTGTGTTCGTGTCCGCGAAGCCATGCACGAAGATCACCACTAGTTTTCAGTTTTCCGGGGGGCTCCGGAAAAAAGGCGCGGTTCACATGAACCGCGCCTTTGTNTTTTGGGGGGATGCTCAATCCTTGAGCTGGTCCAGAAGATATTGGCCGTAGCCGGTCTTGGACAGCTCCTGACCGAGTTTTTCGAGCCGTTCGGCGTCGATGTAGCCCATTCGATAGGCGATTTCCTCAATGCTGGAAATGATGTGCCCCTGTCTGTCCTGCACCGCTTTCACGAAGCTGGATGCCTCGTGCAGGGAAGCGTGCGTGCCCATGTCGAGCCATGCGAAGCCACGCCCCAGCGGGGTAACCTGCAACTCGCCGCGCTTGAGGTAGACGTTGTTGAGGTCGGTGATTTCCAACTCGCCACGCGCCGAGGGTTTGAGATTTTTGGCGATGTCAACGACATCGTTGTCGTAAAAGTACAGGCCGGTGACCGCGTGGCTGGAGCGAGGGTGTTCGGGTTTTTCTTCAATGCTCACCGCGGTATTGTTCTTGTCGAATTCCACCACGCCGTACCGTCTGGGGTCCTTGACGCGATACGAGAAGACCACGCCGCCTTTTTTCAGGGAGGCGCTCTCCTGAAGCAGGCGCGTGAGGCCGTCGCCGTAGTAGATGTTGTCGCCGAGGATCAGGCTGCACTGGTCGTTGCCGATGAAGTCTTCGCCGAGAATGAACGCCTGCGCCAGTCCGTCCGGGCTGGGCTGGATCTTGTAGGACAGGTTGATGCCCACGCGGGAGCCGTCGCCGAGAAGGGACTGGAATCTCGGCAGGTCCTGCGGAGTGGATATGATAAGAATGTCTTTGATCCCCGCAAGCATGAGCGTCGAGAGGGGATAGTAGATCATGGGTTTATCGTAAACCGGCAGCAGTTGTTTGCTGACGGCGAGCGTAAGGGGATGCAGCCGGGTGCCGGAGCCTCCGGCCAGGATAATACCTTTCATTGCGCCTCCGGGCTTGGTTTACTTGCTCGTCTGATTGCGATATCGCTTGCAGCACGAGCCGGAGGGACTATAGCGGCCTCGCCGTGCAGTTGGCAAGCCGCCTCCGGCCACACTAAAACGAGGTGACGATGAATTATCCATATTTCCATTTCACTGGCGGCCTGATTGCCGCCGTTTTGTTTCTCGTGCTCATGTTCTTTCTGCTCGTCGTGCTTCCGGTGGGATTCGTCACCGAAGCCTTTGGACGTCTGGGAATGACCACGGGGCAGGGCTTCCTGTTGCTGCTCGCCATTCTGGTGGGGCGGGCGGTCAACATCCCCGTCTATACCAGCGAAAAGCTCGTGATGGTACAGGGAAGCGGTGCGATGCGTTTCCGTTTCGATGGCATGGCCCGCCAGATCGAGTATGAAGAGCCTGTCAACGAGCTGAAAAAGCAGGTGTTCGCCGTCAACCTCGGCGGTTGTGTCTTCCCGGTGATTCTGAGCATCGGTTTTCTGCTTCGCTCGCGGCTGATCGACGTGCCGGATATGCCTGCATTGCCGGAAACCTTCATCTGGCTCGGGCTTACCACCGCCGCTGTGGCGGCCGTATGTTACGCGCTGACCAAGCCGGACGTCTTCACCGGCTTCCGGTTGCCGATCCTCGCGCCGCTGGTGGTGACGCTGGCGACCACCATGATTCTGGTGCCCGCACCGGTTTCCCCGTTGGCTGCGTATGTCGGCGGCTCGCTTGGGACGCTTCTGGGGGCCAACGTCATCCCGCTTCTTATTCCGTCAAAGCGACGCGAGTTGGCCTCGCCGCTGGTTTCCATTGGCGGTGCCGGAACCTTTGGCGGCGTCTTCGTGGCTGGTGTGGCCGGCGCTCTGCTGACCTAGGAGGATCGTTATGGAGAGGAACATCACGCTGGAACTGCGGCGCGACCTGAAAACGGGGGAACGCCGCCTTGCCGGACATCGCGACGAAGTAGGCCTGCCTTTGGACGTGGCCGGCACGCTTCCCCTGCTTCGTGCAGGGGAGCGGCTTGATGTGGACGGCAAGCCGTTTTTCCGCGTGCTCGGCACGTTCTGGAGCGACGCCGGAAGCGCGGTCGCATCGAAGCGCATGGTACAGCTTGAATGTCTCATGGACGCTTCCGCAGGTGAGGCCGTTTCGGCGAACATCGTTTCCGAAGGCTTTTCGCTGGCGTGGATCACCCTGAGCGACAAGGGCTGCCAAGGTAAAAGGCGTGACGAGTCAGGGCCGCTCATTGCCGAAATGGTTGCGGAAAAAATGTCGATCAGCCATGCGCAGGGGTTTATTCTGCCGGATGAGGAAAGACAGCTTCGTCATCTGATCACGGACCTTGCATTGGGACAGGGGTTTGATATGATCATGACCACCGGTGGTACCGGTGTCGCTCCCCGCGATATCACGCCTGAGGCGACCTTGGCCGTGATCGAGAAGCGTCTACCGGGGTACGAGCGAGCCATGACGGCGGCGAGTTTGGCAAAAACGCCTCATGGAGCGGTTTCGCGAGCCGTGGCAGGAACGCTGGGCGGAGCGCTGGTGGTGAACATGCCCGGTAGTCCGAAGGCTGTCCGGGAGTGTCTTGAACCACTGTTGCCGACGCTTGCGCATACGTTGGAAAAGCTCCATGGCGACCCTTCGGATTGTGCCGTACTGCGTTGCTGATCAGGCCTTTATCCCTTGCGGTTGCAGCCGCAACTTGATAGGTAGGGCGAGTTGCTTAGAACGAACAACGCGTAAAAGACATATAGACCACGAGGCTGCCCACCCATGACCAAACGTTTCACAGTTTTTTCCCTTTGCCTTTTCATGCTGCTTTCGGCTGTTACGGTTCAGGCTCAAACATCGGCCAAGGCCGACCCTGCCGTGAATGGGGCATACACCCTTGAGCGGTGCGTACAGCGAGCCCTTGAGGCGAACCCGACCATTCTGGCCGCCAAGTCGCAGATACAGGGTGCGGATTACGGCACCAAGTCCGCCCGTGGTGATTTCCTGCCTTCCGTGACCGCAGGATACGACTACAAGACGTACAATCGCGAGCAGAGCGGCGGTATCACGGCCGAGCACGGCAAGTCTTCCTATACCGGCAGCATCGTGGTGACCCAGCCCATCTTCAAGGGCTTCTCCCTGCTGAACAACTACCAGAAGCAGAAGCTGACCAAGAAACGTCAGGAAGCCAACCTCAACAACGTCGAGCTGGTGGTCATTCAGGATGTGCAGACCAACTTTCTCGCGCTGCTCAAAGCCCGCATGGACGTCAAGAGTGCCGAAGACTCCGTGGAGCGGCTGCGTTCCCAGCTCAAGGTGAACACCGCGTTTTACGACGTGGGGCTCAAGCCGCGCGTGGACGTGCTGCAGGCCGAGGTGGAACTCGCTACGGCCGAACAGGATCTGCTCAAGGCCCGCAATGCGGTCTCGACGCAGACCGCCAAGCTCAACAGCCTGCTGAACCTGCCGCTGACAGCCGACATCAATTACGTTGGGGATCTCCAATACGACCCTTTCAACCTGACGCTGCGCCAGTGCCTTGACCGCGCCTATGAATTCCGCCCGGACCTCAAGATCGGCGAAAAGGCAGTGGAGATCGCAGCCAAGGATGCGGGCATTGCTTCCTCAAGCTTCATGCCTTCGGTGGACGGCACTGTGACCTACACGAAAAACAGCGACGAGCCCGGGCTTCAGGACGAAGGATATTTCACTCACGAGAGCAGCGAGACACTGACCGCTGGTGTCAGTGCCACGTGGACCGTGTGGCAGTGGGGTGCCGATTATTACGACTACAAGCGGACCGACGAAGTCGTGACTCAGCTTGAGGCCGAATTGGAAGATACCCGACTCAATGCCGGGTTCGAGGTCAAGCAGGCTCTTCTGAGTATCAGGGAGGCTTCCGACCGCATCGGCGTTGCACGAAAGTCCGTGGAATCCGCCAAGGAATCCTACCGCATGGCCCTTGCCCGCTATCAGGCGCAGGTCGGCACCAACAACGACGTGCTCGACGCTCAGTCCCGTGTGACCAGCAGTGAGGCCCAGCTCATCGAAGCGCTTGCGGACTACAACACCGCAGTGGCCAACCTGTACGTCGCCATGGGCGAAAAGAACCCCTCTCTGGAGGTCGAATAACAGTGGCATTTTTTCGCAGAACCAGAGTCAGCAACAACAGCACTGTCCCGTGCCCGGACTGTTCGGGTGATATGCGGGTGGCGCGCAGTTGTCACGAGGTCTGGTACGAATGCCAGGACTGCGGAAGCAGGCACGAGATTCCCGAAGTGGTCTCGCAGCTGGATGACGACTTTGACGAGGATGTGGCCTTTGTCCCATTGGACCGAATGTGAATCCGTATCATCGCGCTTGAGCGCATATTGCAAAGCCGCCTTTCTGGCGGCTTTGCTCATAATGGTCGGCCCGGCGGCATATGCGACCGCTGAAGCAGGAGAGTCCGAATCCCGATCAATGGCGGCCACGGGAATCTGGGCGCCTCTGGCCGAAAGACTCGTGGACGACGGTATTGATCACGCCTACGTCGTTTCCCTCTTTTCCCGGTCAGGGCTGGAGTTTGATCCCGATCATATGGCCCACAAAATGCGAAGCCTGCTTTCCATCAAACAGGCGGCCCGGGGTGCTGCGCCTGCTCGCGAGCCCGAGGTCATGGACCGCTACCTGAATCCCATACTCATTGCTGGCGCGTATGCCTACCTTCGTGAGAACCGTGAAGCGCTTGATTCTGCTCGCCAACGCTACGGAGTGGAGGGCGATTATCTCGTTGCGCTGCTGCTGGTGGAGACTCGTCTTGGCACCAATACGGGAAAGCACAAGGCGATGCCGGTATTGGCCAGCATGGCGCTTGCAGGGGACTTCTCCCTGATATCGGATAAAGTGGATACGGCCGGGCTGGATGAAGAGATGAAGCAGTGGCTCGTGGCGCGCACCAAAACCAAGGGTGACTGGGCCTACCAGGAACTCGTGGCGCTCATCGAATATGCCAGAGGCGCGCGTCAGGATCCCTTGACGGTTCCGGGGTCAATCTATGGAGCCATCGGCATCTGCCAGTTCATGCCGAGCACGGCCAGACACTATGGTGTAGACGGTGACGGTGACGGCCGTGTGAATCTTTTCGAACGGGCCGATGCCTTGCACAGCATGGCAAATTTTCTGAAAGAGCACGGATGGAAAAAGGACATGGACACCGAACGGCGTCTTAAAGTCCTGTATCGTTACAATCATTCGGAAAGCTATGCCCTGACCGTGGATGCGGTGGCGCAAAAGCTCCGTGGAGCGAGAGAGCTGTTCGGGGGCTAGCGAGCCGTCAGATCCTGATAGACCGTTTCCGTACGGCGCAGGAACTCCCTGTCCGAAAGCTGCGAAATGGTGCGCTGTTGCGCATCCAACAAATGTGCCCGAAGCTCGCCACGCGTGGCCTTTTCGATGAGCACGGACAATTCGCGCACGTCGCCGGGGCGGAACAGGCCGTCCGGCTGAACCAGATCGGGCATGACTCCCACGGAACTGGACACGAGCGGAACGCCGCAGGACATGATCTCCAGTGCCGAGCGCGCGATGGCTTCAGACCAGAGGGATGCGCAAACGCCCAGATCAAGCGCGGAAATGCAGGCGGCGATGTCTTCGCGCCAGCCGCTGATGGCGGCATGGGACTCCAGTCCTTCCTGCTTCAGCCACGAACGAACTTCATCCGTCGATGTGGCGGAATCGCCGCCGATGAGGAAGAGCTTGAGGTCTTCACGTCCGTTTTCGCGCAGGCGGGATATGGCCTTGATGAGATCACGCTGGCCTTTGACGTGATCAAAGCGGCCAAGCATTCCCACCACCGTGTCATCCGCAGAAAAACCGAATTCCTGTCGGACGCTGCTGCGTCCTTCCGGGTTGCGGGCGAAACGCTCCCTGTCCACGCCACCCTGTATGAGCCAGAGCTGTTTTTCTGGCGTACGCATGCGTTCCAGAAAGTGCGTGGCCATGCGTTTGTTCGTGACGATGACGGAGTCGGCCACTGCGGCGTGCAGCCAGCGGTTGACGGGATCGTTCTTGGGCAGGCGTTGGTCGCCGCGGGTGCGAACCAGCCTGAATCCGAACCCGGCCTTGCGCAGTGCTCCCCAAATGAAAAAGCCTTCGCCCCTGTGGCAGTTGACCACATCCGGGCGATGGTGGCGCAGGAGCGAGATGATCTCCGCAATGGTGGAAGCAAGCCGGACCGGGTTGGTGGTGTTCAGGTCCAGCGCCTTGACCTGCAGCCCCAGTTCGAGAGCCTTGCGCTCTGCCGGGGTTCCCGGCTGAACCACGACAACAACTTCGTGACCGGCTTGGGCCAGCAGTCTGGACAGTTCCACGGCGTACCATGCAGTGGCGTTGTACCAGCGGACGTTGATTACTTGAAATATTTTCATATCTGTACTTGGGGGAGCAGGAACTTCGGGGCAGAATGACAGGAGCGCCGGTACTTGGCAAGGGTATGGACATAAAAAGGTTGGAATTTTATTTGCATATGTGTACTTGGGCATAAACTGCGGTAAAAGATGCCAACCGAAGTAAAGCCAGCCGATCAAGAGAACCCGGGAGAAACATGCTGAACCTATCGTCCTTGGCGGGCGCGTTGCCCGAGATCAATCAATCCCGCATGGTATCGTCGGGGTACGCGGTCTGGCTTGTCTGGGACGGCAAGCTGAATACGGCCATCACGCACACCATGCGTGATTACGGCTGCCTTCTCATGGCCGAAGAGGAACGGCAGGCCTTGTGGTATTGCCCGAACTCCGAGGTGTTCCGGGCTCTGGCCAGATTGCAGACATGGGCGCGGGTCAACTCCATCAATGTCTTTGCGCAGGTCATGCCGGTCACCTTCCTTGTAGGGTACGACCTGACCACTTCTCTGTCGCTTCCGCAGGAATTTCTTTCCCAGAGCGCGGAGGCCCCTAATGATTTCGAGGTCTGGATCCACCCCAAGCTGGAAAGCGAGATAAAGAACATTGCCGGGCTGAGCCTGCGGGCCATCGGCAAGCCGGACGGCCTCTCCAATGTGGAGTGGAAGCTGCTTCAGGCCGATCAGGGGCTGGATTACGAGTCCACGCTGCGCTGGTATTTCATCATCAAGCCCCTCGGCAAGCGCGGGGACAAGGAGAGTATCGTCGGCTGGCGAGATTTCTCCAATGAAATACAGGAGCTCATGCAGCGGCTGAGTCTCAAGTATATTTCCGACGTCAACGAGGGATTCATGTTCTTCCCTCTGGACAACGTCCGTCTGTTGCGCAGCTTCTGCACCGACATGCTCAACCTCATCCACGAGGCCAAAACGCAGGAAGACCACAAATACTGGCCTGTGGTCATGGCCGTTGTGCCGCAGGGAGAGCTGCCGTTCACGCAGGAACTGCCAAAGAAAGTCGGTGTGGACTGGAATCGGTTGACCCCGGATTTTCCGCACATGCGCTACATCGACGGCTTTCTTCTGAGTCCGTGGTTCGCGGTGAACGACGCACGGTTGGGTACCAAGCAGACCAGCCTTGAATCGTGGTGCAACATCCGCCTGCGCAAGGAAGGCGGCGAAGCCGATTACGGGACCATCGAGGTGGGTATTCCCGTGCCGCTGACCGAAGCCGAAGGCACGGAATGCTTCTATTGCGGCCAGAAGAATCATTCCGCCTTTGAATGTCCCAGCAAGCAATTCGGCCTGCAGACCGGCAAGGCATGGGCGCAGCTGGCCCGAATGAGTCTGGACGACATCAACGAGGGCGTGGGGCAGATCAACGACGACATCGACTCGGAGAGATTCGTTGAAACAGCCAATGAAATGTTCTCCGCCAAAGAGCCATCCAAGGGCGGCGTCATATTGCAGGCCGTGTTCGACATCAACTCCCCGGTGCAGCCCCGGACGGTGAAAATGGTCTGGCGCAGCAAGGCCAAGGAGTGGGCTGAAGGGTTCCACCAGCTGGGTCCGGAAGAGGGCGATCATATCTGGCCGGGACTCAAGGCGCTGGAGGAGGGCGACCAGTCCGAAGCCGAGGACGAAGCGAAGAAGGCGGTGGTCAAATATACGCGCAGCTACCAGCCACAAAGCCTTCTGGGGTTTTTGCATCTGGAAAAGGAGGACCCCACACAGGCCATGTTTCACTGGCAGGAGGCCGAAAGGTTGGCCTTTACGCCGTTGCAGCAGGGCTACCTTGTTTTTCTTCAGGCACGGTTGCAGGAAATCCTCGGGAATTTCAAGGAGTCCACCTCGCTTTACAAGCGCGTGAATGTGCTCAGTCCGGGGTGGCTGGAGCCGCTGTATCGACAGGGTGTGTGCATGGTGAAGCTCGGATTCACCGGGCAGGCCATGGACTTGTTCTTCGATCTCATCAATACGGACCCGAACATTTTCAACCGGATCCTCATTGATCCGGAGCTTGAGCGCGGCCGGGTTCAGCTGTTGAGTTTTCTCTGGGATAAATGGAGTGAGGCCGAGAAAGAAGCCGAGAAGCTACGGGCCAAGTTGAAGGAGTACATCGAGGAGCTGGATAAACGTTTCGAGAAGACGCATCCGTTCTATGAAATTGCCGAAGCCGAACTCGCCAAGCTCAAGCATACGGCCGAGGTGGATAACTACGTCGCCTACAGGATGCTCAGTCGGGGTATGGAGCGGTTCGGCGAGCAGATGGAGAAGCAGGTCCAGCTCGAACTCAAGCGCATCAACTCCAACATCGACTTTCTCACGGAACGTGTGCGGGAAATCCAGAAGGAAGCCGCATGGTTTCCCTTTCCCAAACTGTTGGTGGAGTTCAACAAGGATTTCAACTACTGCGTGGAGAAGGTCAACTGGATCAAGACCCAGCACCTCAAGCAGGCCGATAATTTCCGGCTCGCCACAAAATATGTGCAGGAAATCGAGCAACGCGTGGACACCCTCTCGGGTCGGCTCGTCACCTTGCGGATCGTGCGCGACAGCACGCTCTTCGTGTTGATGCTCGGCAAATCCTTCATCTGGTTCGAACTGGTAGGACTGGGGCTTGCTTTCGTCGGCGTGCCGGCGTTCCTGTGGTTCACTCAGGACGTGCAGGGCAGTTGGCTGGTGAGCACCATGCGCGAGAACCAATGGGAAGTGACCAAGGGATTCGTGATTATTTTGAGTGCCTTGGCACTGGCCTTTGCGGCCATAAAGAGCGCCGCCGGATTTGAAAAGCGCAAGCAGCAACTCTTCGACCAGCTTGAAGAGGAGATGAACCGTAGATCCAGAAAGCGCTACTGACCGATGACGAAAAAGAGGACGGGTGTTCCCCAACACCCGTCCTCGTTATCGGACCGCCGGATCTCCCCTCCGGCGCCGCAGCGCTACGCGGTCCGATTGACCTGCATGCCCGAGAGCATGTTCAGGGCAATTTCCTTCTCCGATTCCAGACGGTTGCCTACCGCCTGTCTTACCCGCTCCGTGCTGGAGCCGAACTGCCCCTTGCGGGTATCGTAGACCTGTTCAATGAGCTTGCGGCTGAACTCGCCGCCCTCGGTGCGTCCGAGGAACGCATTGATGGCCTTGCTGAAAATGTTGGATGCTCCGGTGGGGCCGTGTTGCACCGAGGTGCTCCACAACACCTCCTTGACGATGGGCGGAGCGGTTTCCAGATCAATGCCGGTCTTGTCGCGGATCATGTTTCTGGCGGTATCGTAATGCTCACCCTTGATGAAACCGTGCTGTAGCTTTTCGAAACGTTCAGGCATTTCCGTGGCGATGCTCTTCCACTCCTTGGGCATGGCCCCGGTAGTGCCTCCGGTCTCGGCCGGGCCTGTCGAACGCAGTCGCTGGGCCAGTTCCGGAGCCTTGTCGTCCAGATAATTCAGGAACCGATCCATGGTGCCGGTCTTGGAGGCTATCTGGTATTTGCCGTAAGAGGTGCCGCCGGTGCTGTCCCAACCAATGGCTTCAATGCCCTTGTTCCCGGATTCAAACTGGGCGGACAGAAAGCCTTCCACTTCCTGCGCTACGCTCTGAGGTTTTGTTGACGAAGTGGTGCCGCCGGTTGCCTGTGCGGGGTTGTTGGCAACAGGCTGAGATGAAACAGCCGCCTGCACCGCCTGCGGAATGGAAACGGAAGTGGGGCCCTCGGTTCCCGTCTGCTGCATAATGCGCGAAATGGTGGCGAGCGCGTCAAACATCATGGCATCGTTCAGAAACGACGTGTCGAATTGTCCCGCTCCGGAACCGAGATTGGAATCCCCGTCCGAGAGAAGGCTTTGCGCCATTTTCATCTGCTGCTCAAAGGCCTGGTTGACTTGTGCAGGGGGCTTGCCGCCGCCGGGACGCTCTCCAAGTCCGGAGCCCGTATCCTTGGCTTGCAGCAGCTGCACCGCATCTATCATGCCTTTCATTCCGATCGCCATAATTCACCTCATGTGTCAAATTACCGTCGGGGACGGCTTTGTCCACACGATGTAAAGCAACCGGTGTGCCACACTGTGTAATGGTCTGATAAGACTATATATTCAGAATGGAGGATAGCCGCAGGTCGTCATGAATCCGTTCAAGCAGTTTGCGGTGTCCTGCGGGGTAGGCGTAGTTTGACAGTTCCTGAGGCCGCACAAAGCGTCCTTCGTCCGCCTCATGAAAAACGGGAGCCACTTCTCCGACGGCCTTGCACAGGTAGCAATGCATGGTCACCCGGTACTTGGTGTAGGCGTACTTGACCACGGCGATCTTTTCGCCCGGCTCGACCGAAAGCTCGGTTTCTTCCATGTATTCGCGCCTGAGCGCCTGTTCCGGTGTCTCACCTTCCTCCAGACAGCCGCCCGGAAATTCCCAAAGCCCGGGCCAAAGGTCATCGGGTTTGCGTTTCTGAATGAGAATTCGTCCGTCGTGAACGAGGATGCCCGTGGCCATTTCGATGCGAATCACGTTTTTTCCGGGCTTGGGGAGAGGGCGTTCGAAAACGATGTTTTCCCGGTGGGCTGCACAGCGGGGCTGGACAGGGCAGAGATCGCACTCAGCCTTTCTTGAGCAGACCAGCGCGCCAAGTTCCATGAGGGCCTGATTGAATTCGCGCGGCCTGTCTTCGGGCATGAAGCGCCTGACGCACTGCTCGGCCTGTTCGCGCAATTCCTTGGAGCCTGCCTCGAAACCGAGGTTCTCCAGACGGGCAAAGACGCGCATGACGTTGGCGTCGATGCAGGGCACGGGCCGATTGAAGGCGATGCTGGCGATGGCTCCGGCAGTGTATTCGCCAATGCCGGGAAGCGCCCTGATGGCAACGGGATCCTTCGGAAACCGACCGTCATGGACTTCGGCTATCTCGCGGGCCGCGCGCAGAAGGTTGCGGGCCCGTGAATAGTATCCAAGTCCTTCCCACAGCTTGAGAACTTCGTCCTCCTGAGCCTGCGAAAGTGCGGGGACGTCCGGAAACCGTTTTACCCAGCGTTCGAAATAGGGGACCACGCGGTCCATCTGGGTCTGCTGGGCCATGATCTCGGAAACCCAGACATGGTACGGATCGTACGTCCTGCGCCATGGCAGGTCGCGTCGATTGGTCTCGAACCAGTCGAGCAGAGCGTTGGTGAAGGTATCTGGTGTCACCCGCGATGCATTACTCTTCCTTGCCCTGCTTGGCAACCGATGCCTGATTGGCCACGGCCTGCGCCTTCTTGGCCGCTTCTTCGGGGTCGCCCAGGTAATAGCGGTTTTGCGCCTTGAGGGAGCCGTCCAACTCATAGACCAGCGGTACGCCGGTGGGGATGTTCAGCTTGGTCACCTCGTCGTCGCTCATGCCGTCGAGGTATTTGACGAGTCCTCGAAGCGAATTGCCGTGAGCGACCACCAAGACCTTCAAGCCCTGTCTGACCTGCGGTGAGATGGTATCGAACCAGTAAGGCATGGTGCGTTCGATGGTCAGCTTGAGACTTTCGCTGCGGGGCAGTTCGGCGTCGTCCAGCTCGGCATAGCGGCGTTCCCGGCCCGGAAAACGTTCGTCGGAAGGATCAAGCTCCGGCGGCGGGACGTCGAAACTGCGTCGCCACTGGAAAACCTGATCATCGCCATACTTCTCGGCGGTCTCGGCCTTGTTCAGCCCTTGAAGCGCACCGTAATGCCGCTCGTTGAGTCGCCACGTGCGGTGTACCGGCAGCCACATGAGGTCCATGCGGTCCAGCACCAACCAAAGAGTCCTGATGGCCCGCTTCAGGACAGATGTGTGGCAGATGTCGAAGGTGAAGCCTGCTTCCTGAAGCAGCCTCGCGCCCTCTACCGCTTCCTGTACGCCCTGTTCCGTCAAGTCCACGTCGGTCCAGCCGGTGAAGCGGTTTTCGAGGTTCCAGGTGCTCTGGCCGTGTCGGATGAGAACCAGCTTGTGCATTCGGTAATCTCCTTGGTTGAAATTCCAGCGCACAGGCTAGCACGGTGTGATGGGTGATTGAAGAATTATTTTGAAACGGCAGGGAAGTCGCGATCAGCCCTTCCAGCGAAGGCGTTGCTCCAGCTCTGGGTCGGTCACGGCCCTGACGACACCGATGGTCTCGTCCACCACCACCTGTCCATGCGCGAAGCCCTTGACCTTGCGCACGTCCTTGACCAAGGCGTACATCACGTCGGCCTGCGCGTCCTCTTTGCGCCAACTCTTGTTGGCACAGAGGGTCGCAGCCTGCCGCAGGCTTGATTCCGGCACTTCCTGACCGGGATGGTCGCGGCGCAGGATCACATGGGAGCTGGGGCCGTCAGCCACGTGGAACCAATAGTCGAACGTGCTGGCGGCCTTGCTGATGATGTCGTGGTTGGCCTTGCTGTTCTTGCCGCGAACAACAGTCAGTCCGTCGTCCGTAACAAAGACGTGGGCGGCCAGTCCCTTGTACCGTTTCGGCAGGGTGGGGGAAGACCGAGGCTTGCCGGAATCGGGTGTGTCGTCGGCCGGGACGCCTTCGTTTTCCACGCGGGCCATGTCTTCTTCCAGAATGCGACGGCGCTCTTCGACATGAGGCATGCCGCGGTCAGCTTTGGAGGCCAGCTTGAAATACCGTTGCATGTTTTCGCTGACGGAGAGGAACGGATTCAGTTCGACGGTGACCTGCCCGTGCTCCGGGTGATTCACCTCGACGGATTCGAGTCCCTCGGCATCCTGAAAACGATAGAGTTCCGCCTGAAGGGCTTCCGCCTTGATGCGGTCGCGCCGGTACGTTTCAAGCCTGCTCTCTTCCTGTTCAAGTTTGGCAAGTGCGCGGCGGATGCGTCTTCTGGCTGATTTCTTGCGCTGTTGCAGGCCGGGGTCGCCCGCCTTTTGCAACAAGGGAAAGAGGGTGGGTTCGCCATAGGCGGCGCAAGCTTCCAACGCGGTGTCGAAACGCTCGGCGTCCGGCGTTTCCGGCCAGAGCAGGGGCGGCTTGGGCGTTCCGTCCTGTGCACGGGCGACATAGCAGGAATCGGCCTCGCCGAGTGCTACTTTCGCGTACATCGCGTGGGCTTCATTCGCTGGCAGCGAGCGCAAACGGCGGCGCAGAGGCGGAGATATGTGCGGGTACTGGCGCCATATCTCCTTGTCTTCCATGACATCCTCGAAGGCGGGCCAATCCGGGGCCGAGGCAAATCCTTCGTCGAGGCCGCGCACCAGCTTGAGATCTTCATGGATATCGAAAACGAGGTGTGTCCATTCAGGGTACAGGCGGGACGGGGTCAGCTCAAAAGCCAGCCGGAGGTTGGGCCAGTCCGTGGAGTGGGTCAGCAGGCGCCTTCCCTGAAGACGTTTGCGCATCCACATGACCTGGGCGGGCGCGTCGGCAGGGTTGGCGGGCTTGTTGTCCGTAAAAAAGAGATGGCCCGCCGATCTGGCGGGCCTGAACAACATATTCTTCGGGAGTCCGCGGGCATGCATACGGAGGTTCCAGACACCGGGAGCCGGGCCGAAAATCTTGTCGACCCTGCACCCTTCGAGCGCCGGGCCAAGCTCCGCCGCCAGACGGCGAAAGAAGTTTGCTTCCATGTCGTCCTGTGCGTGGGGCTAGTCGCCGCGCACGTGCTCGTCTTCTTCCTGCTTGCTCTTGCACTCAATGCAGAGCGTTGTCATGGGTCTGGCCTTCAGGCGCGGGACGCTGATGTCATCGCCGCATTCCTGACAAAGGCCGAAGTCGCCGTCGTCGATACGCTGAAGCGCCTGCTGGATCTTCTTGATCAGCTTGCGTTCGCGGTCGCGCAGTCTCAAGGTGAAGGCCCGGTCGGACTCTGCCGTGGCGCGGTCTGCCGGATCGGCATAGACTTCGCCGGTTTCGGTCATGTCCTCAAGCGTCTGATCGCTCTTCTTGAGGATGTCGTCGAGCATTCCCGTGAGCATTTCGCGGAAGTACTGAATATCCTTGGCGTCCATGTATTAGGCTCCTGCGGATTCGGTGATGTGCGAAAACTTTACCGAGACTCATGATGATAAACAACTAGACGGGCTGCGTAAACCAAAAAGGCAGTGGAAGTAAAGCATTTCCTTGTATCCCCCCTGCGGAAGTACGAAGCCGGATTTTTTTCGGATTTCCCCTTGACAGCTGAGGGGGCCACCGATAGAACTCTCTTCGCTTTCGCAAAGAGCGGGAATAACTCAGTGGTAGAGTGCAACCTTGCCAAGGTTGAAGTCGCGAGTTCAAATCTCGTTTCCCGCTCCACTTTGAAATACAGGCGGCATAGCCAAGTGGTAAGGCAGAGGTCTGCAAAACCTCCATTCTCCGGTTCAAATCCGGATGCCGCCTCCAAATATCCCAATTTTCGAGCGGGAATAACTCAGTGGTAGAGTGCAACCTTGCCAAGGTTGAAGTCGCGAGTTCAAATCTCGTTTCCCGCTCCAAAATTTCCGACCCCAAGGCAAAAGCCTGAAGGTCGTTCCGGAAAGCTTCCGGAAGCATCTTTCACACATCTGTGTGACGAGCGGGAATAACTCAGTGGTAGAGTGCAACCTTGCCAAGGTTGAAGTCGCGAGTTCAAATCTCGTTTCCCGCTCCAGATTTTCAAGCCGGTCTCATTTTGAGGCCGGCTTTTTTTTGTCCTTCAGGCGTTCTGGATACATTCATTCAAATTGAAACGGCATGCGCACCCTCTTCCGGTATGGTCCATGCACTGGCTCGGGGCAGGCAATCAATTCCCACCCCACGGAAGAAGATATGAATGAAGCCAGACTCCAGACATCCATAAAAGAGGCCCTCGACGGGTCAACGGCCTCGGCCTTGCTCTCGGGAGCAGGAATGCAGGCCCGCAACTTCACCACCGCGCTGGAAGCCCCGGCCTGCGGCGAGTGCCCGGCGTTTTATCGCGACACTCCGCTCATCAGCGAGGTGGAGCAGCTCTGCGACCCCGCGGTGCTGCCGGACGGAGCGACCCTGCTCAACCTTGTGCTGAAATATTTCCATGCCTATGTGCATGACGGAGCGCACGAACAGAGCGTTTCGTATGGCGAGATCGCAACGTTGCTTGCGGGTTTCTCCCGCCATCAGAGCATGAACGAGCCCGGGGACGACCCGGAGATCATGAACCGGATGCGCAACTGGTCCGGCGCTCTGCGCTGCCTTGCTGACATTCCGAGAGCCGCCTTCATTGCGGGCAAAGTGCTTGGAGCCGGCGTGAAGGCCGGACCTGAAGAAACGTGTCCTCATCTTGCCGTGGATGTGGGAGCCGCTTCGGGGCTGCTGGTCCTCGCCTCGTATGTTCAGGCGCACCGCAACCGCTTCACCCGTTCGGTGCCGTGCGGATTCATGGTCGATCCGCTGGCGGGGGAAAGGACTGCCGACCTGCTGCGTTCGCTGGACGCGGGCAGTATCATCCCGGCCGATCCGTCCCGGCCCGGGGCTTATGCGTCCATCTACGGACTGAAGGTGCATTTCGTCGCCAACGAGAGCATGGCGTTGCTTCAGGGCGGCATTGGGCGTGAGAACTGTTTTGCCCGCTACGGGGCCCTGTTCAGAGCGGCGGGCAAGGGGCTGGACGAGGCGGTTTTTCTGCCCGAAGGCGTGGTGGCTCACTGCTCCGGGGAAAACATGAGCGCGCTGCTCACGCCGGACAATCATTTTCAGCCGCCCGCGGGGTACGAGAACGCCTCGTTTTCCCCGCAGGGGCTGCTTCTCGACGGAGAAATCCTGCCAGCCCACAGACTCGGCAAGGATCTCCTCGGCTAGATCATGTATTTCAGCTGATACCCGTTGGTCGGATAGACCCACGGGGTGTCGCGCACCTTCTCGAGAGGGATGCGATGGCGCACGATGAGCGCCAGCGTGTTGGCAATCTCCTCGGAGTTGTGGCCCAGCACGTGACCGCCCAGAACGACCCCGTTTTTTTCATCCAGCAGAATGCGGCTCCTGCCCACGGTCTCTCCAAGGCGCTTCCATGAGAAGGCATCTGCGAGGTCGGTTTCCTTGACCGTGAAATCGAGTCCGCGTTCCCGCGCCTCGGATTCCAGCAGGCCCACCCGTGAAATCGGGGGCAGGGTAAAGCAGGTCGCCGGGATGCCGTCGTGGTTGGTCTCGGCGGTTTCATCCCCGAGAATGACCGACGCGGCCACGGCGGATTCGAGTGAGGCTGTGGGAGTCAGACCGAACGGAGTGTCAGCCACATCGCCGATGGCGAAGATGCGCGGATTGGTGACGCTGCGCATCTGCTTGTCCACGGCGATGCCGCCTTTCTCGTGCCTGACTTCGGCAAGGTCAAGCCGCAGCCCGTCCACGGCAGGGACGCGACCGGCGCAGTTGAAGACTGCATCCACCGCAACTTCGGGTTCGGGGCCGTCGGTAATCACGGTCAGAGCCTGCTTGCGCTGTTCAATGGCATTGACTGGATTGTTGAAGCGAATATCGATGCCCATCTCGCGAGATGTCTGCACCAACTCATCCACCAAGTCGGCGTCGAATTCCCGCAGGGCCCGCTCGCTGCGAACGAAGATGGTGACATTCGAGCCGCAGCGTGCCGCAATATGGGCGAACTCCATGGAAATGAATCCGCCGCCGATGAAGGCAATGTTTCTGGGCAGTTCCTGCAGATTCAGAAAGTCGTCGCTGGTTTGCAGCAGTCCCTGACCGGGCAGATCCAGTTCGCGGGGAACCTGTCCTGTGCAGATGCAGATATGCGGCGCCGTGTAGGTTTCTCCGTCGGCCTCAACCGTTTGTGGGCCAGTGAAGCTCGCGTTGCTTTGAACGACCTCTATGCCGAGGCTTTCATAATGGCTCTTGGCCTTTTCAGGTATCGGATCGGTAAAACCGTCCTTGAAGCGCGCCATCTGGGGCCAGTCGGCATAAAGATGTCCGGCAGCGCCCTTGCCGTAAAGGTGCCGGGCCATGTGGACGGCCTCCGGAGCGGACATGAGCGCCTTCTTGGGATTGCAGCCGCGCAGCGGGCAGACGCCGCCAACGCCGTTGTGCTCAAACATCACCACTCGTTTTCCGGCTTCGGCCAACGGTGCGGCAACGCCGCCCCCGGCCGGTCCGGCACCGATGACGATCACATCATATTCTTTCATGACTCTCCCGTGCTTTTTGCTTTTTTACGGTCCACCGTAGCCAAAATCGAGCTTCTTGTCAGGGGTGGAGTGAAAAAGGGGGGGCGAAATTATCCGAGAAAAGCCAGCAGCGTCGCTCCAAGGCCCATCAGCCCGGCTCCAGCGAGGCGGGTGAGGGTGTTGCCTTCCTTGAGCCAGCGCCAGCCGATGAGCACGGAGAACAATCCGTTGAGGCGCTTGACCGCCACCATGTAGGCCGCCGCAGTCATGGAGATGGAGAACATGTGGCAGGTCAGTTCGGTGAATCCCAGTAGCCCGGCCACAAGCGCGGGAACAGGTTTCTCGGTGAGCGAGCTCGGCCTGAAGCGTCCGGCGAGGATGCCGCCCAGCACGATCGCGCAAGCGCTTCCTATCCAGAACGATCCCGCCGCGTATAGCGGGGAAGAGAGCAGCAGCAGTTTTTTACCGAGCACCGCGCACAGGCTGTAAATGGTGGCCGCGGCCAGCATGTATCGGGTGCCGGGCTCGGTTGCCAAGGCCTTGAACGGGTCGAGCCATGACCGGGTCTGGTCGGAAATGTTGATGATGTACCCTCCGACCACGATCGCCGCGATCCCGGTCGCGCCTTTGAGAGGGGTGCTTTCGCCGAGCACGAGAAATCCCGTGAGCATGACGATGGCCGGGGTCAGCGTGAGAAACGGCATGGTCAGTGAGATGGGGGAGCGCCTGATGGCCTGCGACTGGAAGCGGAATGCAACGGCCACCAGCGGGCAGACCATGAGCAGCGTGGTCCAGAAGCCGGATTGGAACTCCGGTGCTTCGCCAAGCAACATGGCCACGGCGAAGAATGGTGAGCCCCAGACGAAGGGGATGGCGGACATCTCCCATGAATTGAGATGATTGAAGTGCCGTTTCAGGACGGCTGCCTCAAGAGCGGTGGCGAATGCCGACCATACGGCAAGGCTGAACCAGAGCATCTCAGCAGGTCTCGGGATAAATGAATTGATATGTCATCGGAAGGCAATACAACGGTTCGGCTCCATTGTAAAAAGCGGTTGCGGACGGACTTGACCCGAACCACCTGGCAGAGTATTGGAACCCTAGTACAACACCTAGGAGACATACATGCGTGAATCGACAGTGGGCATTGTCCGCGAGGGCATGCCGTACATTATCATATCGGCTTTCGTGACGCTCGTTTTTGCTGTCCTTGAGTGGGAATTTGCGGCCATCGTCATGCTGGCGCTGACCCTTTTCATAGGCCATTTCTTCCGTGATCCCGAACGGGTGCAGCCCGAGGACGCCGACGCCGTGGTCTCGCCCGCGGACGGAAAGATCTGCAAGATCGCAACAGAGACCGACCCCATGACAGGAGAGCAGCGTCAGGTCATCTGTGTGTTCATGAACGTTTTCAACGTCCACGTGAACCGCATGCCCGTTTCCGGAAAGGTGGAGACCATCCGTTATATCCCGGGAAAATTCTTTAATGCCTCGCTGGACAAGGCNAGCACCGACAACGAGCGGTGCGCCATGACCATCGTGGGCAAGGGCAACCAGCGTTTCTCCATGGTGCAGATCGCCGGGCTCGTGGCGCGGCGCATCGTCTGCTGGGCCGAACCCACTGACAAGCTCAAGCGTGGCGACCGCTTTGGTTTGATCAAGTTCGGGTCGCGTGTTGACCTTTACATCCCGGATAGCTATGTTCCCAGTGTACGCGTTGGCGAAAAGGTCGTTGCCGGGGAAACCACCCTGGCCGCAAAACGCTCCGCGTAAAGAACTCAAAGGACTGA
Organism: Desulfovibrio oxyclinae DSM 11498; assembly: GCF_000375485.1. NCBI lineage: Bacteria > Pseudomonadati > Thermodesulfobacteriota > Desulfovibrionia > Desulfovibrionales > Desulfovibrionaceae > Desulfovibrio > Desulfovibrio oxyclinae. The sequence continues at coordinate 323,054 of NZ_AQXE01000001.1, forward strand.
AATGGCAAGGGAAAAGAAACTGCCCAGACACAAGAGCGTCTACATTCTGCCCAATCTGCTGACCATTGCGAGCCTGTTTATCGGGTTTCTCGGAATGACGTTGGCAATGCAGGGCAGGTTTGAGGCGTGCGCTCTGTGCATTCTCGCCAGCTGCGTTTTTGACGGACTCGACGGCAAGGTTGCCCGGCTCACCGGCACCTCCAGCGAGTTCGGCGTGCAGTTGGATTCGCTTGCCGACCTCGTGGCCTTCGGTGTCACCCCGGCCATCATGGCCTACCTCTGGCACTTGCAGGAGTTCGGACGCCTCGGGCTCGTGGCGGCTTTCCTGCTCATCGCCTGCGGTGCGCTTCGCCTTGCCCGCTTCAACGTGCAGACCAAGACGACTTCCAAGAAGTTCTTCGTTGGCCTGCCCATTCCGGCGGCCGCCTGCACTCTCGCCACGCTGGTCCTTTTCTCGTCCTACCTCTCAGACTGGATGAACGCCCAGATCGTACCCATGGGCCTTCTGGTCATGATGTACGTGGTGTCCATTATGATGGTCAGCACCGTACGTTTCTACTCCTTCAAGGATTTCGGATTCTTCAAGGCTCACCGCTTCAGCTCCATGGTGACCGCCATTTTGCTGTTCGCGCTGATCGCCTCCAAGCCGAAGCTGCTCGGTTTCGTGATTTTCTTCGGCTACCTCGTTTCCGGTCCTGTCTACACGCTGTTCTTCCTGTCCCGCAGGAGCAGCCGCCTACTAGGCGATTCCTCTTCCAACGAACTATCGTAGTTCGGCCCCGACCCGTTTTTTCACCATAGATGAATCCCGGGCGGACGCTGAGCCGGACGCGGGGGAGTTCATCCTTTTCGTCCCGTTCTTCGTCCGTTCGTCTTATGCAAAACCGCAACCGCAAGGGCCCAAGGCCCGGAGGCAGCAATGCAAGCAGACGGAACCATTGTCATTCGGCATCCGCACACCAGAGCGCGTTTCCGCTGGGAGCGACTACGGGCACGGTAAACTGTGACGGTTACGACTCCGCGTGCCGTGACTGCGTTCACGCAGTTGGCGCGCACCAACACTTTACCGTAAACGACGGGCTCAGACCCGGAGGTGCAAAATGTCCGACAAGATCATGATTTTCGATACGACCCTGCGCGATGGCGAACAGTCTCCCGGCGCCACCATGAACATTGATGAGAAAATCCGCATGGCCCGCCAGCTTGAGACGCTCGGAGTGGACATCATTGAAGCCGGCTTTCCCATTGCCAGTCAGGGCGATTTCGAATCGGTCAAATCCATTGCCGAATCCGTGACCAACCTGCAGGTGGCAGGCCTCTGCCGCTCGGTGACCAAGGACATCGACCGCTGCTGGGAAGCGGTGAAAAACGCGCCCGAGGGCCGCATTCATACCTTCCTCGCCACCAGCCCCATTCATATGGAATACAAGCTTGGCAAGACGCCGGATCAGGTGGTGGAAATGGCCGAGGCTGCGGTGAAACACGCCGCGAAATACACGTCCAACGTGGAATTCTCGGCAGAGGACGCTTCCCGGTCCGATTGGGACTTCCTCGTGCGAGTGTTCAACACCGCCATCAAAGCCGGGGCGCGGACCCTCAATGTTCCCGACACCGTTGGGTACACCCAGCCGCACGAGTTCTATGAGATGATCCGTTTCCTCATGGAAAAGCTGGAAATGAAGAGCGATACCGTCATTTCCGTGCATTGCCACAACGACCTCGGACTCGCCGTGGCCAACAGCCTTGCGGCCATCCGGGCCGGAGCGCGGCAGGTGGAGTGTACGGTCTCCGGCATTGGCGAGCGCGCGGGCAACGCAGCGCTCGAAGAGGTCGTCATGGCGCTCAACACTCGCAAGGATCTTTACGACATCGACTGCGACGTGGTGACGGAGCAGTTGTACCCCTCGTGCCGCAGGCTCTCCCAGATCATCGGGCAACCCATCCCGCCGTACAAGGCCATCGTGGGCACCAACGCCTTCGCGCATGAATCGGGTGTGCATCAGGACGGTGTCATCAAAAACCGTCAGACCTATGAGATCATGACGGCCGAAAGCATCGGCAGGCAGGGCACGGAGATTGTCATCGGCAAGCACTCCGGCTCCCATGCCATCAAACGCAAGGTGGAGGAACTGGGCTACACGCTTCAGGATGATCAGGTGGAAGCCATGTTCTCCGCAGTGAAGGAACTCGCCGACAAAAAGGAACGCATTCACGATGAAGACGTGGAAGCGCTCGTGCTGGAAAAGGTCTATCGTCGTCGCGACAAGTTCCGTCTGCGCGATATGAGCGTGTTCTCCGGCACCGGCGAAGTTCCGCCGCATGCTGCCGTGGTTATGGAATTCGGCGATGAGGGCGGTGATGTGGAGGTCCGCAAGAACACCGCTTTCGGGCGCGGAACCATTGACGCCGTGTTCAGCTCCATCTACGACTTGATAGGGTATCGTGCCAGCCTTGAAAGCTATACGGTCAACGCAGTCACTTCCGGAACCGACGCATTGGCCGGTGTCGCGGTACGCATAACGCATGACGGGTTCAAGGCCGTCGGCCGCGCCAACGACGAGGACGTCGTCCGCGCTTCCGCCCTGGCCCTTGTCAACGCATTGAATCGTTTGGAAATCACCAGAGAGGAGAGGAAATAATGTCTCAGACCCTGGCAGAGAAAATACTGCAACAGCATACCGACGAAACCGTCGAAGGGCCGGGACAGATCGTCCAGTGCCGGGTGAGCGGAGTGCTCGCCAACGACATCACCGCACCGCTGGCCATAAAGGCCTTCAGGGAAATGGGCGCGAAAAAGGTCTTTGATCAGGACCGCGTTTTTCTCGTGTGCGACCATTTCACCCCGAACCGCGACATCGACTCGGCCGAACAGGTCAAGGTCGTGCGCGAGTTCGCCGAAGAGATGGGCGTCACTAACTACTACGAGTGCGGCGACGTGGGCGTTGAACACGCCCTGCTGCCTGAAAAGGGGCTTGTGGGGCCGGGCGACATCGTCATCGGCGCGGATTCTCATACCTGCACCTACGGCGGTCTGGGCGCATTCGCCACCGGTATGGGCTCCACCGATATCGGCGCGGCCATGGCGCTTGGTGAAACTTGGTTCAAGGTGCCGCCGACCATCCGCGTGCAAGTCACAGGCAAGGCCTCGCAATACGTCGGCGCCAAGGACGTGATGCTCAATCTGATCGGCCGCATCGGCGTGGCCGGGGCGCTCTACAAGGCGCTGGAATTCGGCGGCGAGACCATCGCGGATATGACGGTGGAAGGGCGCATGACCATCGCCAATATGGCTATTGAGGCCGGCGGCAAGGTCGGTCTCTTCGCTGCTGACGGCAAGACCATCGACTACGTGGTGGAAGCCGGTCGCAAGAACGCCGAAATGCTCGCTCCGGACCCGGACGCGCAGTATGAGCGTGTGGTGGACATCGACGTGAACGGCATGGAGCCGCAAGTCGCCTGCCCGCACCTGCCCGACAACGTGAAGCCCGTGGACGAGACCGCTGGCCTGAAGATTCATCAGGCTGTCATTGGCTCCTGCACCAACGGGCGCATAGAGGACATGCGCGAGGCCGCCGCTATCCTGAAGAATCGCAAGGTGGACAAGTCGGTGCGCTGCATCGTGCTGCCCGCAACCCCGAAAATCTGGCAGGACTGCCTCAGTGAAGGACTCATGGAAATCTTCATGCAGGCCGGATGCATCGTTGGTCCGCCCACGTGCGGTCCATGCCTTGGCGGTCACATGGGCATTCTCGCGGGCGGGGAGCGGGCCATCGCCACCACCAACCGCAACTTCAAGGGCCGCATGGGCAGCCTCGAAAGCGAAGTGTTCCTGTCCAACCCGTCCGTTGCCGCGGCCAGTGCCGTGGCCGGAGAAATCATCCACCCGGCCAAGCTGTAGGAGGCTGATCATGAAAGTGACCGGAAACGCCCACAAAGTGGGCGACCACATAGACACCGACGCAATCATCCCCGCACGCTTCCTCGTGACCACCGATGCCGAAGAGCTGGGACGCAACTGCATGTCCGGCCTTGAGGAAGGCTGGGTGGACCGCGTGAAGGAAAACGACATCATTGTGGCCGGGGAGAACTTCGGCTGCGGCAGCTCGCGCGAGCACGCGCCCATCTCCATTCTTGGAGCGGGCATTCCCGTCGTGGTCGCCAAGAGTTTCGCCCGCATCTTTTACCGCAACGGCTTCAACAAGGGGCTGGTGCTGTTGGAAGTAGGCGATGACATCAACAAGCTCGGCGACGGGCATGAACTCACTGTCGATACGGAAAATGGCGAAATAACCAACAATACCACCGGAGACGTCGTGAAGTGCGCTCCCGTTCCGTCCTTCATGCAGGGAATACTCGATGCTGGCGGACTGGTGGAATACGCGCGCGCCAAACTTGCGGAATAAGGAGCGGCCATGAAGATATGCATACTTGCCGGTGACGGCATCGGACCGGAGATCGTGGCGCAGGGCGTCAAGGTGCTCGACAAGGTGGGCGAAAAGTTCGGTTGTACCTTTGAATATTCCGAAGCGTTGATCGGCGGAGTCGCCATCGACGCCACGGGCGGTCCGCTGCCCGACAGCACCGTGGAACGCTGCAAGGAGGCCGATGCCGTGCTGTTGGGTGCCGTGGGCGGTCCCAAGTGGGACACCATCGACCCGTCCATCCGCCCGGAAAAAGGGCTGCTCGGTATCCGCAAGGCCATGGGCCTTTTCGCCAACCTGCGTCCCGCAGTGCTGTTTCCGCAGCTCAAACACGCCTGCTATCTGCGTCCGGACATCGTGGAAAACGGTCTCGACGTGATGGTGGTTCGCGAGCTTACCGGCGGCATCTACTTCGGGGAGCCGCGTCTCGAAGGCGAGATAGAAGGGGAGCGGTACGGGTACAATACCATGGTCTATCGCGAGCATGAGATTCGCCGCATCGCCCGCGTGGCCTTCGAGGCCGCGCGCAAGCGCGGCGGTCGCGTTTGTTCCGTGGACAAGGCCAATGTGCTGGACGTCTCCCGCGTATGGCGCGATGTGGTGGTGGATGAACACGCCGAGTACGCCGACGTGGAACTGAGCCACATGTACGTGGACAACGCCGCCATGCAGCTCGTGCGCGATCCGGGCCAGTTCGACGTGATCGTCACCGGCAACCTGTTCGGCGACATCCTTTCGGACGAGGCCGCAGCCATCACCGGTTCCATCGGAATGCTTCCGTCCGCGTCGCTTGGTGCTGACGGGCCGGGGCTGTACGAACCCATCCACGGCTCCGCGCCGGACATCGCCGGGCAGGACAAGGCCAACCCGCTGGCGACGATCCTGTCCATCGCCATGATGCTCCGTCATTCCATGGATATGGCCGAGGAGGCCGACTGCATCGAGCAGGCCGTCCAGAAGACGCTGGAGCAGGGATACCGCACCGGTGATATCATGGAACAGGGCGCAAAGGCCGTCGGCACCAAGGCCATGGGCGCTGCGGTGCTGGAAAATCTCTAGCGCGATAGTGTAGTAATATTGAAAAAGGGCCGCTCTCCGGCAGGGAGCGGCCCTTTTTTTGCGAGGTGAGGAAGGCGCTGGAAATCAGCCGCCGAACCAACCCGGGGCGATGACTTCCATGGCCTTGGAGTAGTGCACGCGCAGGTCTTCCAGCTTGTTGCCGATCTTTTTTTCCTGATCGCTCATGCTGGAGGGGCAGACGTCCTTCATTTCGTCGACGATGGTGTCCAGTTCCTTCATGGTGGACTTGATCAGGATGATCTGGTCCTGAAGGCCGGACGGATTGTCGTATGCCAGCACGTCGTAGAGGCGCGCTTTCCAGGCGTTGAGTTCCATTTCGAGGCCCTTGCAGTAGTGGGCCACGGCTTCCTTCTTTGCTTCTTCGGTGCTGCATCCGTCGATGCCCACGCAGCTGGGGCAGGGTCCGGGGTAATCCATGTTAGCCATGAGGTCCTCCAAATCATTTAGAATATGGTTACAATTAGTTTCTCCATACCACAGAGTTTATTTCTGTGTAAGCCATTATTTTCAGAAAGTGGGTCTCTCCTGAAAAATAGGACGGACCCGAAAATGCTTGTCGAATGAGCAAAGCAAAGCTACACATGCTTTCCCGTGAAAGGGAAAAGACTTGCCGGAGAGTATGAATGAATGATTTTGTGTTGACGGTTCAGCTCAGTCTGGACGGAGAGAATCACGAGGACGCCTACATCGACTTCATCCTGTCGGTGGACGGCAACTATCTCCACGAGGACGGAGGGGCCTACATCGACCCCGTGGACCTGACCATGAGCGCCGGGCTTTCCGGCGAATACTTCATCTTTACCTGTAACTGCGGCAATCCCGCCTGTCTCGGTATTGACGAAGGCGTCCACGTGGAGCATCACGGCAACGAGGTGCACTGGAAGCTCAGGACGCCCATCGCGTGGCCTTCGGAAGAGGAGCTGCCCGAGTGGGCGCAGGACCTGCATCTTGTTTTCGACCGCGAACAGTATGCCCAGGCCGTATCCATGGCCCTGCTGCACGCCAAGACGCTCGCTCAGGGCTGGCAGGGACAGGGTTCCCTGTGGGTCGGCCCGGACATGACCCTTGAGCAGCTTTTGTCGCTGGAGATTCCCGAAGCCGGAACCATCTCCATGCCCGTGGGCAACGGAACCATCCAGTAAATATTTCGGGTTTTCAGCCCGTAAAAAAGGCCGCTCCGTTTACCGGGGCGGCCTTTGTCTTGCTATCTGCGGCGAATCGGAAACCGTTGCGGCAGTTCGATCCCTGCTCGCTTTCGAACCGCGTCGGCTCGTTGCTGGGCCTCATTCAGCACGGCTTCTTCATCCATCGTCAGCACCTTGCGGTCGCGCATCACCCAGTTGCCGTCGCACATGACCGACTCCACGCAGCTGGAGCGCATGGCGTAGACGAGGTTGGCCACGGCGTCGTGCACGGGCATGGAACCGGGGTGGGAGTGCATGTCCACCATGATCAGGTCCGCAGCCTTGCCCGGCTCCAGCGAGCCGATGCCGTCTTCCCAGAGAGTGGCCCGTGCGCCGTTGACCGTGGCCATTTCCAGAACGGACTGAGCAGGCACCGCCGTGGGGTCAAGGGTGCGGCCCTTGTGGATCATGGCCGTCAGGTACATCTCGTCGAACATGTCCATGCGGTTGTTACAGGGCGCGCCGTCCGTGCCGATGGAAACGCAGATGCCGCGTTGCAGCATTTCCGGCACCGGAGCGAACCCCAGAACCTTCATGGCCGCGCCGGGGCAGTGGGAGACCTTCACGTCATGCAGGCGGAACAGGTCCATTTCCCTCGGTGTGATCCAGACGGTGTGCACGGCCAGCAGGTTGGGACCCAGCGCGCCGATGCGGCCAAGATGCTCCACCGTTGGCAGGCCACGGTCGGCCTTGGCGAAGTCGATCTCTTCCTTTACCTCGGCGACATGCATGTGCATCCCGATGCCGCGTGCGTCCGCCAGCTCTCTGGACTTGAGGATGAGCTCATCAGAGTTGTTGAAAATGGTGCGCAGTCCGAGCCAGACCCGGATTCTGCCGTTTGCCGCGCCGTGCCAGCGGTCCATGTGTTCGACCTGTCGGGCGATGCAGTCGTCGGCGGATTCTTTTGTGTGCTCAGGTATGCCTTCGCCGCGGTCCATGGTGGAGCGGGCGAGGATGCCGCGGATTCCTGCCTGCTCCACGGCACGGCCCATGGTGTCCACGTGCTGGCCGCCCGGTTCGGCGAAGCAGGTCACGCCGGAACGGATCATTTCAAGACAACAGGCAAGCGAGGAGACGTGGTTGTCCTCGGCGGTGAGGCTACGTTCATAGGGCCAGGTACGCTCATGCAGCCACGTCAGCAGGTCCACGTCATCACCAAGCCCCCGGCCGAGCTGCTGGGAAAGGTGGACATGTGTGTTGATGAGCCCCGGCATAACCACCTTGCCGCCCGCGTCAATGATCTCGGCGTTTTCCGGAACGGAAGCCTCATCAACAAACCCGACGCTTTCAATGCGTCCGTCGCGTACAAGCACGCCGCCCGCTTCGAAAATCTCCCGCTGACCGTTCATGGTTACAAGAAAGGCATTCTTTATATATGTCACCGACATGATTTAATCTCCGTCATGGTAATCCGATTATTGTCGCCGGAGCTAGGTACGTCGTGTCGCGGAGTGATGTCAACGGCGGGCTCTCAGAGAGGGCTCGGGATAATAATGGCGTTCACGTGTCATGCGCTGTTGAACTGAATATTCCCGAAAAGTGTTTTGTTGACGGAGTGTTTTATGAAAAAACATAAAAAACCAAATAGTTGTCTGAACTGCGTCTTTTTCAGAAAGCGTTGCGTCCTCAGCCTTAGGCGACCCTGGAATCAAATTTCCTGTATGGAATTCCGACCCTACTGTCTGGACTGCGTCTACCCTCATTTTTTCTGCCACACCTGCCCCAATCGAATCTCGCAAAAGCTCAGGCCCGGCCCCATCGGTATCGTGGATCATCGCCCGGATGAATACGTTTGCACCTGGTCCAAGGATTCACAATAGGAATTTGCCTCTTAACATTGCGGCTGCGAGCGTATAGATTGCCTGCCTGAACAAAAAGGCAGGTACATTCAGCATGGGATTTAAAAATACACGCGAATGCCTTGATGCTCTTGAGCGTCGAGGAGAGCTGGTGCGCATCGAAAAGGCCGTGGACCCGCACATCGAGGCGGGGGCCATTCAGCGCCGCGTTTTTCAGGCAGGCGGCCCGGCGCTGCTCTTCACCAACGTCAAGGGAACGCGCTTTCCCATGGCCGCGAACATCTTCGGTACGCGCGAGCGTATGCATTTCCTCTTCAGCGATACGCTGCGGACCGTCGAACGGCTCATGCGGTTGAAGTTTGATCCAATGGCCGCGCTCAAGCGTCCGTGGGATTATCTCGGGGGCCCGCGTTCCGCATGGCATTCACTGCCCAAGCGAGTGAAAAACGGACCGGTCATGCGCAATGAATGCCGGGTGACCGAACTGCCCGAGTTGGTCTCATGGCCAATGGACGGCGGGGGATACGTCACTCTGCCGCAGGTCTACTCGGAAGACCCCACGAAGCCCGGCTTTTCCGGCTCCAACCTCGGCATGTACCGGGTGCAACTCACCGGAAACGACTATACCCCGGACGAGGAAGTGGGCCTGCATTACCAGATCCATCGGGGCATAGGGCATCACCACGCCGAAGCCCTCAAGCGCGGCGAAAAGCTCAGGGTCAACGTCTTCGTGGGCGGCCCGCCGAGTATGACGCTGGCGGCGGTCATGCCCCTGCCAGAGGGTTTTCCGGAAATACTTTTTGCCGGAATGATGGGCGGGCATCGCATCCCCATGGTCATGCGTCCGGACGGACTGCCGATTCCGGCCGAAGCAGACTTCTGCATCAGCGGCGTGGTGGAGACCGTGGAGAAGCCCGAAGGACCTTTCGGCGATCACCTCGGCTACTACAGCCTGACGCATGACTTCCCGGTGCTGCGCGTGGAACACGTCTATCATCGTGACGATGCCATCTGGCCGTTTACCACCGTGGGCCGTCCCCCGCAGGAAGACACCATCTTCGGTGAGTTCATCCATGAGATGACGGGCGATCTGGTGTCCTCGGTGTTCGCCGGGGTGCACGAGGTCCACGCGGTGGACGCGGCTGGCGTGCATCCACTGCTGCTGGCCGTTGGTTCAGAACGGTACGTTCCGTATGCTGCGGAAAGGCAGCCGCAGGAGCTCATCACCAACGCGCTCTCGCTGCTGGGGACCACCCAGACCTCGCTCTCCAAATACGTGCTCATAGCCGCCAAGGAAGACAGCCCGGACGTCTCCGCGCATCATATCCCCGAGTTTTTCAGGCATCTGTTGGAGCGCGTTGATCTCGGGCGCGATTTCCATTTCATCACCCGCACGACCATCGATACGCTGGACTATTCGGGCATCAGCCTCAATCAGGGCTCCAAGGTCATCATGTCGGTGGCCGGACCGGTCCGCCGCGAACTCGGCACCGAGTTGCCTGCAGGGCTTGATCTGCCAAAAGGCTTTGGTGAGCCGAGGGTGTTCGCGCCGGGCATCATGGTGCTTCAGGGGCCGAACCACGACCGACCGCGCGACACGTCCGACCCGAGCTTCGATGCGCTGGGCGAGCAGCTGGAGCGCGTGGAGGGCATCGAGCGGTTCCCGTTCATCGTGGTGGCGGACGATGCGGAATTCACCGCCAGAAACTGGGACAACTTCCTCTGGGTGGCATTCACCCGTTCCGACCCGGCCACGGACATGTACGGTGCGGGCAGCTTTATTCACTGCAAGCACTGGGGTGCGGAAAAGGCCGTGATCATTGACGCGCGCCTCAAGACATATCATGCTCCGCCGCTGGAACCGGTTCCGGAAGTGGAGCGAATGGTGGACGACCTCGGCGCGCCCGGCGGGCCGCTGCACGGCATAATCTAGGAGAACCCATGGACGAGAAAGTTATCGCATACCTGCGCGAGGGCGTCGCGCTGGACCTGTGTCAGAGCATCAAGGCCGCCAGAAAGATCAAGGATCAGAAGGTTTTTCGGCACACAATGCTCGACGAGAACGGCACCAGCGTTTTCGTGGGCTTCTTCCCGAAGGCGGAACTGGACGAGTTGCCCGATCTGGACCAATCCTTTCGGGACCGATTGAAGATTTTCAACGCCATCGGCGTGGTCACCGACGGTGAGACCCGGCTCGACATGTATGTACTGGGCAGCATGAACAAGCCGTTCACCACGCTTCAGAGCCACAACGAGCTTATGAAGCAGCTGGACGACGGGCCGCTCTCGGCGTTCATGGAGCAGTACTTCGACGTACGCGGCGTGAACATCGACTTCATGAACATGGAGTATGAGGAGTTCATGCAGGCCGTGGAAAAGGAAGTATTCGCCAACACGCCCATGTCCGAAATGTCCAAGCTTGAAGAGTTGTTCAAGAACTGACAACGCTGATATTCGACACAAAAAGGGCCGCCCCGGAAATCGGGGCGGCCCTTTTTGGTTGTCGCAGAAGTGTTTCTACTGCCTCGTTTCCATCATCTTGTCGGCGACCATGTTCAGCATCGCCTCCTGTAGGCGGATGCTGATTTCGTTGCTCTTTTCGACATTTTCCACCAGCTCCCGCAGTTTGTCCACGGTCTCCAACAGAGCGGTGAAGGTCATGTCCGTGGGCGTTCCCTGCTTCTTGCGGATCATTTCGAGGATGTTCTCCAGCTTGTGGGCCAGTGTCTCGATGTTCTGCAGTTTCAGAAGGTTGGCGCCAGCCTTGATGGAGTGGGCGTCACGAAAAATGCCGTGAATGACCGTGTCGTCCAGTTTGCCCTGTTCAATGTTGAGCAGTCCGGACTCCACGGAGTTCAGGCGTTCTTCGGTCTCTTCTATGAAGACTTCCAGTACGGGGTCTCTCATTCGGTATGTCCTTCGATGAGCTGAATTGCCTTTTCGGCTATGCGGTTCAGTTCCGGTTTGGAAATCTGATGGTCGGCGCCGACCGAGTCGCCCTTGTGCCGGAGTTCGTCGGTGATGATGGAAGAATAGAGGATCACCGGAAGCTTACCCAGCACCGGGTCCTGTTTGATGTTCTTGGTCAGGGTGAAGCCATCCATGAGCGGCATCTCGATGTCTGAAATGACCACGTCCACGAAGTCGGTGATGTCCCTGTCTTCTTCCTCGGCGACTCTCTTGAGTTCCAACAGGGCCTTGAGCGCCTCTTCCCCGTTGTTGAGGATGCGATGCCGGAAGTTTGCGGCCTTGAGGTTCGCGTCCACCATCATGCGGATTGTTGCCGAGTCGTCGCAGACTACCGCCTTGTACTCCCTCTCCGCTACCGCCACGTTATCAGTGTCGTGATCCTCGAATTCCGAAAGAATGGTTTCGAGGTCGAGCAACTGGATGAACCGGTCCTCTTTGTCAACCAGTCCCACGATGGCATCGGTGCTTTTGGCGATGACGCCGCTTGGCGGAATGACTTCCCGCCAGCCCACGCGATGGATTTCGGTAACGCCCGAGACGAGGAATCCGGTCACGGACTGGCTGAACTCCGTGACGATGACGATATCGCGTTCGGTCTTGGGCATGTCGATTTCGAGCCAGACGCTCAGGTCCAGCACGGCCAGAATCACTTCGCGCAGCGGGATGGTGCCAAGAAAGGACGGGTGAGGCGCGGATTCCGGCGGTTCGAGATTCGGTGTCTCGATGACCTGCATGACCTTGGCCACGTTGATGCCGAAGTGATGCCGTACGGGTTGTTCACCCTCGGGCGCACTCTCCTCAATGTAGAATTCAAGGAGTTCGAGTTCGTTGGTTCCCGTTTCAAGGAGTATCCCCGTATCGATGGGGGAGTCGGCTTTTTTCATCTAGAGGTCCTCTGGCTGCGCGGTTTCGTGTTCGCTGCGTGTCCCGGTTTTTTCGAGTATTGGTTCCGCAGGTTCGAAAATCAAGTGAATAATTCATGAATCACCCATTCTTGTGAATGATTTTTTCATAAAACCTTGACCTTGTTCCCTGAGCCATGCACTAGGGGTAATAGGGAAAGGTCCTTTTTTCGTTTTTTTTAGAAATTGGAGCCCAAAATGAGCGATTCCGTGTCCATCGACGCCAGAGAGGCCCTGAGCGAACTCAAAAACATGCTTTCAGACTCTGCCGATGCGCTTGTTCCGTGGTTTTACGTGAACATGCCCGAATACTATTTCCAGACGCACGAGAAGGAAGAACAGCTCAAGCACCTGCGTGCCATCCTCTCCGGGCAGGTGCGCTCCGAAGGACAGGCGGTGCAGCTTAGAAGCCCCTGCGGGACAAGGATCACCCACATCACACCGGGCGCGGACATGAAGGTGCTGGCCGAGGTTCTGGAGCAGTATCGTGGCAAATCGCTTCAGGCGGCGCGCATCTATTCCAGCCGGGACGATGCGCTCAGGCTCGACACGCTGGTGCTCGGACCGCAGAGCACCTGCGAAGTGGATGGCAGCGGCTACAAGCGGGCTCTTGAGGCCATCACCGAAAGCAAGATGGTCATCCCGGAAGATCAGGATGACTTCGGAAAATTTCTTGCCGGGACCACCGAGGATTACGTTGAAAAGTTTGAAGCGGCGCGGGCCGTGCGGCACTTCGAAACCTGTCGTTGCGTCGAGGGTACCGAAAGGGTTCACGTGCAACTGGACAAGGAGGTGCATCCCGGCTTCGACCGCATCAGCGTGGCCATGGCCAATCCGCCGTCCAAGGCGCTATTGCTTATGGCGGTCAAGGTCCTTGCCCGGGAGGAAGTGCCCGTGGACAGGGCCTACGGCGACCTCTTCGAGCTTGAGGAGAACGGCACGGCCGCCGTATTCAGTTTTTATCTGGACAGGTCCAAGGTCGATCTTGACAAAAGCTCAGAGCGGTACGCGCGGCTGCGTCGCCAACTCAAGGCAATAAAGTGGTTTGCGTTTCATGGTCTTGAGGTGTTGTCCGAAGAGGACGGGTGGGAGATCGGCAGCGTCATGCTCATGCAGGCCGCGGCCGAGTTCGCCCATCAGTTCCTGACGGCCAAGGATATCTACGCCTATTCCTCGGGCCGGATCGTGCATACCATGCTCGACCACCGCGATATTCTGGACCTGCTGTTCAGTTATTTTGAAGCGCGGTTCAATCCGGACATAGGCGGCGGACGCGATGCGCTGGTGGAGCACCGGCGGCGCAAGGTGCGTAACGCAATCGGCGGCGTCACGGATGACATCTGCCGCAACATCCTGAACTACATCTATCGTTTCTTCCGGTACACCCTGCGTACCAACTATTACGTGCCAGAGCGGTTCGGCCTCGCTTTTCGCATGGATCCGCTCATCCTTTCCCCCATGCCCAAGGAAGAGCGACCTTTCGGATTCTACTGCTTCCACGGCCCTTACTGCTTCGGCTTCCATGTCCGCTATCGCGACATGTCCCGCGGCGGGGTACGGGTGGTGCGCACCTGGAATCAGGAGCATTTCGAACTGGAGAGCAACCGGCTCTTCGACGAAGTCACCAAATTGGCGAGTGCGCAGCAGTTCAAAAACAAGGACATCCCCGAAGGCGGCTCCAAGGCCGTTGTGCTCATGGGGCCGGACGGGGAAGTGGACATCGCCGTGAAGAGCATGGTCGATTCCCTGCTGGATCTCATCGTGGTGCCAGAGGATGCCGGGCCGGGCAACTGGACGCGGCCGGAAGTGGTGGACTATCTCGACCGCGAGGAGATCATCTATCTGGGACCCGACGAGAACATCACGCCCAAGCACGTGCAGTGGTTCGTGGACCGAGCCCGCAAGCGCCAGTACAAGTGGCCCGCCGCGTTCATGAGTTCCAAGCCGCGTGCCGGCATCGGACACAAGCGGTACGGCGTCACCAGCGAGGGCGTCATCGTCTTTGCGGATGAGCTGCTCCGGGCCATGGGCATCGACCCGGACAGCCAGAAATTCACGGTCAAGCTCACCGGCGGTCCTGCCGGAGACGTGGCCTCCAACGTCATGAAGATCCTGCGTCGCGAATACGGCGACAACGCCTGCATTGTGGCCATGTCCGACGGACACGGCGCGGCCTATGATCCGGCCGGGCTGGATCACGAGGAGCTGATGCGTCTGGTGGAAGGGGAAAAGAAGGCATCCCATTTCGACCCTGACAAGCTCTCCGGCTCGGAGGCGTTCGTGGTCTCCACGGAAACGCAGGAGGGCCGCTCCACCCGCGACAGCCTGCACAATACGGTGGAGGCCGACCTATTCATCCCGTCGGGCGGCAGGCCGGACACCATCAACATGCAGAACTGGCAGCGGTTCCTGCGGCACGACGGCAGGCCCACCGCGCGGGGCATCGTGGAAGGTGCCAACATTTTCATTTCCGCCGAGGCCCGTGCCAAGCTCGAAGAGGCAGGCGTCATGGTCGTCCCGGGCCCATCCGCCAACAAGACCGGCGTGATTTGCTCCTCCTACGAGATTCTTGCGGGGCTGGCTCTGTCGGAAGACGAATTCCTCGACATCAAGGATACCTACGTGGAGCAGGTGCTGGATATTCTGCGGCTGCGGGCGCGTGATGAGGCGCGGCTGCTCATGCGCGAATACAAGAGCTGCGGCGGCTCCAAGACCATCACGGAGCTTTCCTACGAGCTGTCTCGCCATATCAACGACCTCGCGGACATGGTGGTGGCGATGCTCGACGAAGGCGTGGCGTCCGTGGCCGCCAATCCGCTGCTCAAGCGCATGGTGCTCGCCTATTGCCCGGCAATACTCGCTGAAAAGTATGGCGACCGCGTGCTGCGAAACGTTCCGCGCGCCCACCTTCACGCATTGCTCGGGGCGTTCATCTCCGCACGCATCATGTATCA
Organism: Desulfovibrio oxyclinae DSM 11498; assembly: GCF_000375485.1. Lineage (NCBI taxonomy): Bacteria > Pseudomonadati > Thermodesulfobacteriota > Desulfovibrionia > Desulfovibrionales > Desulfovibrionaceae > Desulfovibrio > Desulfovibrio oxyclinae. Next base: position 338,364 of record NZ_AQXE01000001.1, read on the forward strand.
GGAAGGGCTCAACTGGGCCGAGCGTCTTGTTGACGTGGCAGGCGTACGCAAGCTTATCATGGCTTACCTTGAAGAAGAGGATATAGTGACCCGATGGGTTGAGGATATCCGCGAGAGCGGACTGGAGCAGGCCGACGACATCGCATCCGTGGTTCAGGCGTCCGGACGCAAGTATCTGACCATGCGGCGTCTCGGATTCGCATAGACCCCAACGGGAGGACTGCATGCCAGAAGCATTCAGAAACGACGACGAACGACTGCGGTCCGAAGTGGATCGCGTGATGAAGGAACGGACCGAGCATGGGCTGGAAGGGCTCGTGGGCGGTCTTGAATCAGTGGTGATCAACACGCAGCCCGAACGGCAGAAGGATGCGGTTCAGGAGGTGCTGAACACCACCGGATATGTTTTTGAGCAGGCCTTTGAGCGTGACGGTATTCGTACCTGCGTGCTCAAGAAGGACGGCAGCGCCGACATGCTGGTCACGTCCCGGTTGGTGGGCGAAAACCCGTTCAGGCCCGTCAACAGGGGGCCGAAGGGGGACGCCCTGCCGGACACGCGACTGGAGACGCTGGTCTTCAAATGCCCGCGTCTGGAGGAAGCCGTAGCCATCCAGAAGAAACGGGGTGTTCGGTTTCTGACCGAGGAGCCGGTGCGCACGCCGTCGTTCCTGTTCACGCAGACCGAGCCTTCGCCGTATACAGGCAACTCGGTAGGGTATCTCCAGTGGCTGGACGGGGAGGGCGCCTATCGCCCGGACGATGCGCAGCGTCTTGACTGGCATTTCGAAAAGCCTGACAGGCCGCACCTGCGCGACGTGCACGAGCTGGATCACGCTGCCACGCGGGTCAGAGCCGAGGAACGCGACAAGGCCATCATCGAATTCATGGAGTTGACCAACTACCACTTCGACTTTGCCATCTATGTGGAGGCGCTCAACTCCATTACCAACGTTGCGCGCCTGTCTGCCGAGGATTTCGCCATGGTGTTCACGTCCGGCATCGAGCCGTTCAAATCCGTGGAGGAGTCCGGCCCGACCGAGCTGTTCATCCATAATTACAACACACGGGTGCACCATCTGGCATTCAGGACGGAAAACATCGAAAAAACCTTCGACGCGTTGGTTGAGCACGGCATGGAATTTCTCGTGGAACTCGTCGGTTCCCCGGAAGAGGGGCTCAAGCAGACCTTTACACGGCCCATGTCATCCACGTTCATCGTCAACGAATATATTCACCGCTACGGCGACTTCGACGGCTTCTTCACGCAGTCCAACGTGACCATGCTGACGAAGGCCACGGAACGCCAGTAACGGTTTGCGGTCCGGAGGCGGTCCGTCCTTCATTGGGGCGGACCGTTCATTTCTGGATGATTTTTGCGCTTCATATGTTATGGTGGCGCGAAAACCGATAATTCAAGGAGAAAGACAAATGACCGAACGTAAAGGTTTGATCACGTTTCAGGGTAATCCGCTGACCATGGCAGGCAATCCGGTGGAGCCGGGCGACAAGGCTCCGGGGTTCGAACTGCTGGATAATGCTCTGGGGACCAAGACCATGGACGACTACAAGGACAAGGTCCTGATCATTGCCACCGTGCCGTCGCTGGATACGCACGTGTGCGACCTGGAAGCGCGACGTTTCAATCAGGAGGCGGCCAAGCTCGGGGACAAGGTGCAGGTGCTGGTGGTCAGCATGGACCTTCCGTTCGCCCAGAAGCGCTGGTCCGACAACGCTGGCGTGGAAGTCATGCAGACGTTGTCCGACCATCGCGATGCGTCCTTCGGCCTTGGCTGGGGCGTGCTGATAAAGGAACTGCGCCTGTTGGCCCGGACGGTCTTCATTGTTGATAAATCCGGCGATGTTCAGTATTCACAGGTCGTTCCCGAGGTTACCGACGAGCCGGACTATGATGATGTCCTCAAGGCCGTTCGGAAAATAATCGATTAGCGGCGGTTCTTGCCCCGAATATACTATCCATGTCCTTTCGCCCGTGGTATCTGGTGAGAGGATATGGATAGTATCGAAGGGAAAGGCGGCCTCCAGGACAACAAGGCAGAACCTTATGAGTACCAAAGCGTGCAATAATACCCCCGGACATAAGCATAACGTGCAGGACGTTCAGGGGAATATGCTTTCCGAGAAAGAGTTTCTGTTCATGGCGGAGCTGTTCAAGGCGCTCGGGGACTACACCCGTGTCAGGATACTGCACGCCCTGTCAGTTTCGGAGCTGTGCGTCTGTGCTCTTGCCGAGGTCCTTGAAATGTCCCAGTCAGCCATTTCGCATCAGTTGCGGTTGTTACGCGCGGCCAGACTCGTGCGGTACCGCAAGGAAGGAAAAAACGTCTACTACGCCCTGGACGACGAGCATGTGGAAGCGCTGCTCAAGCAGGGCTTTGCCCACATTTCCGAGGAGGCGTAAGCCTCCTCGCCTTTTTTCACCCACGGAGACGTGGGTGATTTCAGTTTGACATCTGAGCATACGTGCATATATTGCCCTTAAAGACAGACCGAAAGGGTATAATTTATGTTGACAGAAATCATATTTGAATCGTGGCACGTTCTGGTGGAAGCAGCGCCGTTTGTGCTCCTTGGTTTTTTTGTGGCCGGGTTGCTCAAGGCTTATGTTCCCGATGCGTTCATGGCCAAACACCTCGGTGGCAAGGGGCCGGGCCCCGTGGTTAAAGCAGCGCTGTTCGGCATCCCGCTGCCGCTTTGCTCATGCGGAGTCCTTCCGGCTGCGCTCGGTCTGAGGCGTCAGGGCGCCAGCAAGGGGGCCGCCACATCGTTCATGATCTCCACACCGGAAACAGGCGTTGACTCCATCGCCGTAACCTACGCGCTGCTGGACCCGATCATGACCGTCATCAGGCCGGTGGGGGCCTTTTTTACCTCCATAGTTGCCGGGCTTTTGGTCAATATGGGTCCTGCCGAGGAGGAAAAGCCCGAGCCGCTGGAAAACCTCGTTCACAGCGGATGCGGGTGCAGTTCCGGCTGCTGCGATGATGAGCCGAAAAAGGCCGGATCATGGCAGCGTTTCCGAGGCGGAATGGATTATGCGTTCGGCGAGATGATCGCGGACATCGGGAAGTGGCTCATGATAGGCGTGGTGCTCGCCGGAATTATCGCCGCGCTCATTCCGGACGGATTCATCGAGAACAATATCGGCCACGGCCTGCTGCCGCTGTTCATCATGCTGCTGGTCGGCCTGCCTCTTTACGTATGTGCCACCGCATCCACCCCCATCGCCGCCTCGCTGGTGCTCAAAGGGCTTTCTCCCGGTGCCGCGCTGGTCTTTCTGCTGGCCGGTCCCGCCACCAACGGGGCGACGCTCACCGTCATGTTCAAGGCGCTCGGTCGCAGGGCGGCGTTCGCCTACCTGTTCGCCATCGCGGTTTGTTCCATTGCGCTGGGATGGCTGACCGACAGACTGTATGTGGGCCTCGGACTTGATATCACGGCTGTGCTGTCCGATGTGGACGAGGCAGTCCCCGAATGGCTCGGAACCGCCTCGGCAATCGCGCTGCTTCTGCTTATTGCGTGGAACATGCTGCCGAATCGGCGACACAGCCACGATTGTTGCTGATAGGGTACCGAACAGCCTCGGCTTTCTTTTCATTCGGCCACTTCCGTGCTACTGAACGTCAAATTGATACGGAGTGGCCGAATGAAAACGAAATTGCTGGTACTGCTTATCCTTCTGCTCACGGCGCTGCCTGCGCGGGCCGATGAATCCCTCACCAAGATACGTTTCGGTATCCTTCCGGTTCTCGATACGCTTCCGCTTCAGGTTGCCGCCGCCGAGGGCCTGTTTCACGAGAACGGACTTGACGTGGAGTTGGTGACCTTTGCTTCGGCACTTGAGCGGGATACCGCTTTGCAGGCCGGACAGCTCGACGGCTTCTTCGGCGACCTCATCGCCACTTACATGCTCATCGACAAAGGCGTGCCCATGCGCATCGCCTCCACCTCGTACAGCACCCGGCCGGGGCAGCCCATGTTTGCCATAGTCGCTTCGCCGGAGCGGAAAGGCGTGGGACTTGACGGGCTGAAAGGCGCGAAGATTGCCATTTCCAAGTCCACCATCATCGAATATCTGCTCGACAGGATTCTGGAGCGCAAGACGTTGCCGCGCGACTACTTCCGGCGTGTGGAAATCAAGAAGATTCCCATCCGGCTTCAGATGCTTCTTTCCAACGAAATCGATCTGGCATTGTTGCCGGAACCCCTCGTATCCCTGACACGATTCAAGGGCGGCAGCATGGTGGTCACCGCCGAAACGCTCGGCATTCCGCTGACGGTGCTGAATCTGCACCGTCGGTATTTCGAGGGAAAGGCAAAGCATTACTTGAGTTTTATGTCCGCTTACGTCGAGGCGCTGGTGTTGCTGCGCAAGCATCCTGAAAAGTACCGCGAGCTCATGGCGGTGAGCTGCCGCATTCCGCCGCCGCTGGCTCCCGATTTTCCCATTTACGATTACCCCATGCCCAGCCTGCCATCCGCGCAGCAGTTGGACTCGGTTCAGGACTGGATGATCGAGCATGATCTCCTCGACGAAAGGATTCCCAGAGACTGGGCCGTCTCGCCGGTCGCCCCCTGATATGCTTGAAGCCGATTCGCTGAGTAGACGCTTCGACGGCCGTACCGTTCTTGACAACGTCTCCTTTTCCCTCGGGGAAGAGGAGACGCTTGCCGTGGTCGGGCCGTCCGGCTGTGGCAAGACCACGCTTTTGTACATGCTCTGCGGCCTGAGTGCGCCGGACGCCGGGCAGGTGCTGCTTGACGGGAATCCGGTGAGCCGTCCCCGGAATGATATCTCCATCATTCTTCAGGACTACGGGCTGCTGCCGTGGAAGACCGTTCGCGACAACGTGGCCATGGGCCTCAAGGTGCAGGGAGTTTCCAAGGCGAAGCGCAGGCGCGAAGCCGAGGTCCGGCTTGATGAGCTGGGGATGCTTGAACGGGCCGATGACTATCCCGGCACCCTGTCCGGCGGTGAACAGCAGCGGGTGGCGATCGCCCGGGCCTTTGCCACGCGGCCGCGGCTCATGCTGCTGGACGAACCGTTTTCCTCTCTCGATGCCCTGACGCGCGAAAAGCTTCAGCAGACCATGCTCGACGTCTGGGAACGTCGGCGCGTTCCCTCCGTTCTGGTGACGCACAGCCTTGAGGAGGCAGTCACGCTTGGCAGGCGGATACTGGTGCTTGGCGGTTCACCGGCTACTCCGGTGGCCTGTCTCGACAACCCCGGTTTCGGTGATCCCGCACTCAAGACCACTCCAGAAGGGTTCGCGCTGCTTGGCGAGTTGCGTCGCACACTGGAGGGCATATGAAGGGAATGCTGCGTTACGCCGTGGTCCTGTTGGTGCTCGGGCTTCTCTGGAAGGGCGCGGCAATCGCTCTGGGCGGACGAATACTGCCCGATCCGCTGGAAGCCCTGTCGGCCTTTGTGCAGGCAGCTGGCACTGCCGCTTTCTGGAAGCACTTCGGCGCAAGCGCATGGCGGGTATTAGCTGCCATGGGGCTTGCGTGGATCACGGCCTTTCCGCTGGGACTGCTCATGGGCAGCGTCCGGCGCGTGGACGCCATGCTTGCTCCCTTCGTCTTTCTGACCTATCCGATTCCCAAGATCGTGCTGCTGCCGGTGTTCCTGCTGGTCCTGGGGCTCGGTGACGCGTCCAAGATCGTCATGATCTCTCTGATCCTCGGCTATCAGATTCTCGTGACGACCCGCGACGGCGTGCGAGCGATTCACCCGAGGTACTTCGATTCGATCCGTTCCATCGGCGGTGGAAAGCGGCATCTGTTGTTCGATGTGCTGGTCCCGGCCGCACTGCCGCATGGATTCACTTCGCTCCGGCTCGGGACGGGGGTGGCTGTGGCGGTGCTTTTTTTCGTTGAATCCTTTGCCACCACCAGCGGACTCGGTTATTTGATTATGGACGCGTGGGGCGCCATGGATTACGTGAGAATGTTTACGGGAATCATCGGCATGAGTCTTCTCGGCGCGGCCCTTTATGAAGCGGCCGATTGTCTGGAGAAAAAAGTCTGCCGCTGGATGTTCCTGAGAAAAAAGAGCTGATTTGGAGAGATTTACTTGACCACGAGAAAGCTGGAATTCGACGACAGCAACCGGGCCGCCATTCTTTTCGGCCCAGAAAACAACCATCTGCGCCTTGTTAGCGAACGTTTCAATGTACGCATCGAGTCGCGGGGCAGCATGGCCGTGATTTCCGCCAAGCCCGGCTCTGAAACGGCTGGAAGCGAGGTGGACACCGCGGCCCGCGTGCTCACGCAGCTTTACGGTATGCTTCGCAAGGGACGCAAGCTCGCACCGCAGGACGTGGACCTTGCCTGCCGCGTTATCGACCGTGATCCCTCCGCGGAACTGCACCGCGTCTTTCGGCAGGAAGTGGACGCCGGCTCGCCCAAGCGGCAGATCACGCCCAAAACCGTCAATCAGCGCAACTATCTGGACGCCATCCGCAACAGCGACCTGACCATAGCCGTGGGGCCCGCCGGAACCGGCAAGACGTATCTGGCCGTGGCCATGGCCGTGGGGGCGTTGCTCCGCAAGGAGGTCAAGCGCATCGTGCTGACCCGTCCGGCTGTGGAAGCGGGGGAGANACTCGGCTTCCTGCCCGGTGATCTGGCGGAGAAGGTCAACCCGTACCTGCGTCCGCTGTACGACGCTCTCAACGACATGCTCGACTTCGAAAAGGTGCAGGAGCATCTGGAAACCGGGGTGATCGAAGTCGCTCCGCTGGCCTTTATGCGCGGTCGCACCCTCAACGATGCCTTCATCATTCTCGACGAGGCCCAGAACACCACCTCGGAACAGATGAAAATGTTCCTGACGCGGCTGGGCTTCGGCTCCAAGGCGGTGGTCACGGGCGACCTGACGCAGATCGATCTGCCGCGCGACAGCCGTTCGGGACTCCTGCACGCCCGGTCGGTGCTCAAGGGCGTGGAGGGTATCGTGGTCTCCGAGTTCGATGACCGCGACGTGATCCGGCATCCGTTGGTGGGCCGCATCGTCAGCGCCTACGACAAGTCGGAAGCGGAGGAAGCCAAGCAGTGAGCGTGGATATAGTCCGCAATGCGCCCGCCGATCCGAGCTTTCCGCTGGGCAACGGCGAACTGCACGACCTGTGCGACGATATCCTTTCCTCGCTTGGGTTGGATGATGGTTTTTTCGAGTTGCGGCTTGTGGACGATTCGGAAGTGGCTGCCCTCAATTCCTCTTTTCTGGGCTGTGAAGGTCCTACCAATGTCCTGAGCTTTCCTGCACGGGAGGGGGCGGCGGAAGAAGGTGAAGACGGCGACCGGTACCTTGGCGAGGTGGCGCTTTCCGTGGATACGCTGGGCCGCGAAACCCGTCTGTACGGGCAGGATCCGCGCGAACACCTTTCCCGACTGCTGGCCCACGCAATTCTTCATCTTGCCGGATATGATCACGGCGAAGAGATGGAAGCGCTCACCGAGCTTGCGGTCGCCGCCGTTTCCGGGGAGGCCGCATGAAGTGGGCCGGAGGCAGGTCGCTTTACCGCACGCTGGTGATCTGCGTGATTCTCGCGGCGCTGGCCGTGGGCTTCCTCGCGGTATGGGGCGTCCGCTCGTTTCGCGAAGACGCGGCGGCAATGGCCGTCGAGAATTCTGTGAAGGGACTGGCCGGAACCGTCTCCGTGCTGGTGAATGTCCTCTCCGAGACCGGGGAGCGTCAGCAATTCAGCGGTCTCGACGATGATCAGGTACGCCGGCGCGTGATGAAGGTCATGCGTGACCGTACACTCATGTCGGGCATTCTCGTTTCCGACGAGTCCGGGCTGGAGATGGCGGTCCTGCGGGAAGGGGAGATGCTGGCTTCCGGTTACCCGCTTGACGGGACGTTCCGCTGGAATGTCTCGAAGGAGGACCGTCAGCGGTTGCCGGATATTAATCTGGACTCCCTTGAGCATCGTCTTCAATCCGAACGCGCCGCGCTGAAGCCCGGTCAGTTCAGCTGGACCAGTGCCTACACTTTTCATGGACACGGTGAATCGTGGATGACCGTTTCCTGGCTGCTGGGCGAAAAGGGCCGGATGCTCACATTCATCCTGCCGGTCTCAGTCGTTGTGGATCAACTCGCCCGGGCCGACAGGGGCGAAGCTCAGAAGCTTTTCCTTTTCTGGGAAACAGAGCGCTTCATGGACATCCCCAAGGTTGAGGATGGCGAAACCCCATCGCCCCAGGCTGCCGTGTCGCCGGATGAACTCAGAGATCCGGTGGCGGCAAAGGCCGCGGAAATGCTCATGCAGGACCATGGACTGCGCGGCAGCCCGTTCCGCTTTCGTGTGAGCGGGCAAGTATGGTGGGGTGGCTCAAGACCGCTCTCCGCGTTTGGCGACAGCATGTACCTCGGCGTCGCCATGCCTCAGAGCAGCGTCAATACCGAACTGTCCGGGGACCGCTTCATCTACGGCTTTGGCGGGGCCATCGTTTTGGCGGCCATGCTGGCTCTGTATCTTCTCAGGCGGTATCGGAGCCGCATTGAAGGGCTGGGACTCAGGCAGGCCTATGCCAGCCCGGAAGATGTACGGGCGTTGATCGACGGCGGGGAAAACGAGCGCGTTGAGTTCAAGCAGACCCTTCGCTTCAACGTCAAGGCCGGCAAGAACGGGCGGGAGATCGAGCTGGCTTCGGTCAAGACCGTCACCGCGTTTCTCAACTCGCGTGGCGGAACCCTGCTGATAGGCGTGAGTGACTCCGGCGAGGTGCTCGGGCTGGATGATGACAAGTTTGAGAATGATGATCGCGCGTTGCTGCATTTCAACAATCTTCTCGGGCAGCATGTGGGCGTGCACTTCCAGCCGTTCGTCAATGCTCGCGTGGTGCACTTGGATGGCAAGAGTGTTATCCGCGTCAACTGCGTGCGCGCGGACGCCCCGGCGTTTCTGGTCAACGGGCAGACCGAGGAATTCTATGCCCGGTCCGGTCCGGCCAGTCGCAAACTCACGGTTCGGCAGTTCTACGAATATCTCAGAAGTTCTCGCAGCAGATTTGGCGGCCATCGCTGATAAATAGGGCATATGCGCCATTTTGCGATTCGTTTTTGCGCAATCCGTTATCCATTTGAGCGAATACGCCTGTCGGTGGCGTCGCGGCAGTCAAAAATTCTGTCTCCGAGGCCGTATCTTCGCAGTCGCGGAAGTCCACGCGAGTCGCGGCTTTGCGGGCTTCTTTAGGATGTCTGGTCTTTACAATCGGACGTGATTGGGCCAGACTCCATCGTTTACGCACCACATACAGGTTTAGAACGACGGAGAGTACCAATGGCAAACCACTTTCTGACCATTCTTGATTTCCCGAGGGACGAAGCATTCGAAATGCTTAAACGCGCCCACGAGATGAAGCGCAATTCGTTGCGTCCCGATGTCCTTTCCGGGAAGACCATCCTGCTGATTTTCGAGAAGGCCTCCACGCGCACCCGCGTTTCCTTCGAGGTCGGCGTCCGTCATCTGGGTGGCAACGCGGTGTTCATCGCATCCCGCGACTCCCAGCTCGGCCGCAGTGAACCCCTTGAGGACACCGCGCGCGTGCTGGCCCGATACGCCGACGGTTTGGTGGTGCGAACCTTCGGTCAGCACAAGCTCGATGTGCTGGCCGAGTACGGCGACATCCCCATCATCAACGCCCTCACCGACGAGTATCATCCCTGTCAGGTGATGAGCGACATGCTGACCATGTACGAACGCACTCCCGATCTGGAGAAACTCAAGGTCGCATGGATCGGTGACGGCAACAACATGGCCCATTCCTTCATCAACGCCAGTGCCATGTTCGGCTTCGAGCTGGCTGTGGCCTGCCCGGAAGGGTACGACCCGGATCAGGAGATCGTGGACAAGGCCATGGATCTCGGCGCAAAGGTGACCTTCACCCGCGATCCGGCCAAGGCCGCCGAGGGCGCTCACTACATCAACACCGATGTGTGGGCCAGCATGGGACAGGAAGAAGAGCAGAAGCTTCGCGAAGTGGCCTTTGATGGCTTCATCGTGGATGAGTCGCTCATGGCCAAGGCCGCGCCGGACGCCAAGTTCATGCACTGCCTCCCCGCCCATCGCGGAGAAGAGGTCAGCGCCGAAGTGTTCGAATCGGCCGCATCCATCGTCTTCGATCAGGCGGAAAACCGCCTGCACATGCAGAAGGCGATCATGGAAAAGGTCTTCAGATAGCAAACAAGAGACGAATGGAGAAATATAGAAATGGGTAAGATCGATAAGGTCATTCTGGCCTACTCCGGAGGACTGGACACCTCCATCATCCTGAAATGGATCAAGAACGAGTACAACTGCGAAGTCATTACCATGACCGCCGACCTCGGTCAGGGCGAAGAGATGGACGGCATCGAAGAAAAGGCCGAGGCCACCGGCGCCTCCAAGGCCTATGTGGAAGACCTGCGCGAGGAATTCGTGCGCGACTATGTCTTCCCGTCCTTCCGCGCCGGTGCGCTTTATGAAGGTCGCTACCTGCTCGGAACCGCCATCGCCCGTCCGCTGATTTCCAAGCGTATGGTCGAGATCGCCGAACTCGAAGGCGCTCAGGCCGTGGCCCACGGCGCCACCGGCAAGGGGAACGACCAGGTTCGCTTCGAACTCGCCACCATGGCGCTGAATCCGCGTATCGGCACCATCGCCCCGTGGCGCGACTGGGACCTCAAGTCCCGCACGGACCTCATCGAGTACGCCAAGGCCAACGACATTCCCATTCCCGTGAGCCGCAAGAAGCCGTGGTCCATCGATGCCAACCTGCTGCACACCTCCTTCGAGGGCGGCGAGCTGGAAGACCCGTGGAACGCTCCCGGGCCGGATTGTTACCGCAATATCCTGCCCATCGAACAGTGCCCGGACGAGCCCGAGGAAATCACCATCGATTTCGAAAAGGGTGATCCGGTCGCCATCAACAACGTCAAGCATTCTCCCGCCGCGCTGCTGGCCAAGCTCAACGAGATCGGCGGCAGGCACGGCATCGGCCGCGTAGACATGGTCGAGAACCGTTTCGTGGGCATGAAGTCCCGCGGCGTGTACGAGACCCCGGGCGGCACCATCATGCATATCGCCCATCGCGACCTTGAAGGCCTGACCATGGACCGCGAAGTCATGCACATGCGTGACTCCATGATCCCCAAGTACGCCGAGATGGTCTACTACGGCTACTGGTTCAGTCCCGAGCGCGAGGCCATGCAGGCCATGATCGACAAGACGCAGGAGAAGGTCACCGGTACGGTGCGCCTGAAGCTCTACAAGGGCAACTGCATTCCCCTCGGCCGCAAGTCCCCGTACTCCCTGTACAACGCTGATCTGGCCACCTTTGAGGAAGACACCGTCTACGATCAGGCCGACGCTGCCGGTTTCATCAAGCTTGTGGGCCTGCGCCTGAAGGGTCGCATGCAGCAGAGCAAATGGGGCGGCCGGGAAACCGACGAATCCTGCGAGAGCTGAGATGGCTGAAAAGAAAATGTGGGGAGGCCGGTTCGCCGAGGCGACGGCCACCCTCATGGAAGAATATTCGGAATCCGTTTCCTTCGACTGGCAGCTCTTTGCCGGAGACATCCGCGGTTCTCAGGCCCATGCGCGCGTACTCGCCAAGCAGGGCTTCCTGACCGAGGACGAGGCGCAGGCCATTGTCGAAGGACTGGACAAGGTGCGCGAGGAAGTGGAATCCGGCGATTTCGAGTGGGACACCTCCATGGAGGACGTCCACATGAACGTGGAATCCCGCCTTACCGAAATCATCGGGCCCTTGGGCGGCAAACTGCACACCGCGCGCAGCCGCAACGATCAGGTCGTGCTTGATTTTCGCCTGCATGTATCCACCCGTCTTCGCGTGTGGCGCGATCTGCTCAGGCAGGTCGTCCGCGCCTTTGCGGACCAGGCGGAAGCGCATCAGAAGACCATCCTGCCGGGATGCACACATTTCCAGCCCGCGCAGCCGGTGGTTTTGGCGCATCATCTTCTGGCCTATTGTCAGATGTTTATGCGCGACGCCGAACGCATCGACGATTGCCTCAAGCGAACGGAAGTCTCACCGCTCGGTGCGGCGGCGCTGGCCGGGACCACGCATCCGGTCAATCCGCAGGCCGTGGCTGATGACCTCGGACTCGACGGTGTGTTCGCCAACAGCATGGACGCGGTTTCGGACCGCGACTTCGTGCTGGAGGCGCTCTTCACCGGTTCCGTGGTCATGGCGCACCTGTCGCGCTTTTGCGAAGAGATCATCATCTGGGCCAACCCCAACTTCGGCTTCGTGAAGCTGCCGGACGCCTACTCCACCGGCTCCTCGATCATGCCGCAGAAGAAGAACCCGGACGCCTGCGAGATCATGCGCGGCAAGACCGGGCGCGTGTTCGGCTCGCTCATGAGCCTGCTGACCGTGCTCAAGGGGCTGCCCATGACTTACAACCGTGACCTTCAGGAAGACAAGGAGCCTTTTTTCGATACGGACCGCACTGTGGCGACGTCGCTGGCGGTCATGGCCGACATGATGCCCGGATTCGTCTTCGTTCCCGAGCGCATGCGGGCCACCGTCGAGAAAGGCTTTCTCAACGCTACGGAACTGGCCGACTATCTGGCCGCCAAGGGCGTTCCTTTCCGCGAGGCGCATCACATCACAGGTGCGGCAGTGGCCCATGCCGAAAAGGCCGGGAAGGGACTGGAAGCTCTCACCCTTGACGAATTCCGCCAGTTTTCGGACAACATTGCTGAAGACGTTTTTGATGTGCTGGACTACGACGCGTGCATTCGTCGCCGGACCTCTCCGGGCGGAACCGGGCCGGAGTCGGTCTCCGGTCAGCTCGGCGCAGTGCGGGCATGGCTGCAAAGCGTCTAGGAGAAATGATGGCTCTCACCGACACCGACATCGGCATCCTGCGGGACATTCAGAACTACGCTCGAATAGAGCGGTATCTGGGAATGCTCCCGGCAAAGCTGGCTTCCGTGTATTCCGAAGGAGCGCTGGAAGGGCTGATGGAAGCCGGGTTGGTGGACGAAGGGACCATTTTCACCAATTGCGGATCCAATCCGAGTGGCTACCGGCTGACGGACGAGGGGCGGGCCGCCCTGTTCAACGAAGGCGGGCAGGATGCTGGCAAGCGTTGGCGCAAGCTGACCGAGGCCAAGCACCCCGATGCCGAAATGCTCGACGCCGAAACCCTCGACGTTCTCGTGGATATATACCATCTGAGCAAATTGCGTCGCTCGGGCGGGCTGGTTCGCAAGGAGCTTCTTGAGGATTACGAACGTGCCAGCCTCAGCGCGCTGTACGATCTGGGCCTGATCTTCTGGGTCAAGCTCAAGGGGCGCGGCGTCGAGAGCGGCAAGGGATACATCATATCAGACCGCGCCGTCCGCCTGCTCAAGCTCGTGGGAGAGATCGACTGACGCGGTTGCCCGTGGACACGAATTGCGATAGATACCTGATTGGGCGAAATGATCGCGCCGAAAGTGCCGTTTTTTGTCCGAACCTCTTGCAATTATGTGCAGGAGTCTTATGAAGGTCGTTGATAAACACACGACCGAACGCCCATAGGGCGAAACGCTTCAACGATAGCCAATCGCATCCGCTTACCGAGGAGTCATCCTTGAACAATTTCACCAAGAATCTCGCAATATGGCTGATCATCTCAGTGTTGATGGTCGTTCTCTTCAACCTGTTCAGCCAACAACCGTCGCCAAACGTCAAGATGAACTACACCGAGTTCCTCCAGCGCGTGAATTCCGGCGACATTCTTTCCGTCAAAATACAGGGACAGTCCATCACCGGCGTCACCTCGGCGGACAAGCGTTTCCAGACGTTTGCCCCGGATGACCCGAACCTCGTGAACAACCTGATCAATCAGGGCGTGCAGGTTGAGGCTGAACCGCCGGATGACGGACCGTGGTACATGACGCTGCTTGTGTCGTGGTTCCCCATGCTGCTTCTCATCGGGGTGTGGATTTTCTTCATGCGCCAGATGCAGGGCGGCGGCGGAGGTGGCCGGGGAGCAATGAGCTTCGGCCGATCACGGGCAAAACTCATCAATCAGGAAAGCGCCAAGGTCACCTTCGACGATGTGGCCGGCGTGGACGAGGCCAAGGAAGAGCTTTACGAAGTCGTTCAGTTCCTGAGCGACCCGCGCAAGTTCACCCGACTCGGCGGTCGCATCCCCAAGGGTGTGCTGCTCGTCGGTTCTCCGGGTACCGGTAAGACGCTCATGGCTCGTGCTGTGGCGGGTGAAGCGGGCGTGCCCTTCTTCTCCATCTCCGGTTCCGACTTTGTCGAGATGTTCGTCGGCGTGGGTGCATCCCGCGTGCGCGACCTTTTCGAGCAGGGCAAGAAGAACGCCCCGTGCCTCATCTTCATCGACGAAATCGACGCGGTCGGTCGTCAGCGTGGTGCCGGTCTCGGCGGCGGGCACGACGAACGTGAACAGACCCTGAACCAGCTTCTGGTCGAGATGGACGGCTTCGAGTCCAATGAAGGAGTCATCCTCGTTGCGGCCACCAACCGTCCCGACGTTCTGGACCCGGCCCTGCTGCGTCCCGGTCGTTTCGACAGGCAGGTGGTGGTGCCCACCCCGGACCTGCGCGGTCGCGAACGCATCCTTCAGGTGCACGCCCGCCGGACACCGTTGGCTCCCGAAGTCGATCTCGGCGTCGTGGCGCGCGGTACTCCCGGATTCTCCGGTGCCGACCTTGAGAACCTCGTGAACGAGGCGGCTCTGCACGCGGCCAAGAAAGACAAGGACCGCGTGGAGATGGAGGACTTCGAGGAAGCCAAGGACAAGGTCATGATGGGCAAGGAGCGCCGCAGCGTCATCCTTTCCGACGAGGAGAAGCGCATCACGGCCTATCACGAAGGTGGTCACGCGCTGGTGGCGAAGCTGCTGCCGGGCACCGACCCCGTCCACAAGGTTTCCATCATCCCGCGCGGTCAGGCCATGGGCGTGACCATGCAGTTGCCGGTGGACGACCGCCACAGCTACAACCGTGAATATCTCGAAAACCAGATTGCCATGCTTCTCGGCGGCCGCGTGGCCGAAGAGGTCGCCATCGGCTCCATCACCACCGGAGCCAGCAACGACATCGACCGCGCCACCAAGATCGCCCGCAACATGGTCTGCATGTGGGGCATGAGTGAAAAGCTCGGCCCCCTGAGCTTCGGCGACAATCAGGAGCAGGTTTTCCTCGGCAAGGAACTCATTCACGACAAGAACTATGGCGAGGAGACCGCAAAGGTCATCGACGCCGAAGTTCGTCGTTTCGTGGAAGAGGGGCACGACAAGGCCCGCTCCCTGCTGAAGGAAAAGCGCGATGTGCTGGACAAGATCGCTGACGCTCTGCTTGAGCGCGAAACCATCACCGGCGCTGACATCGATCTGCTCATGGAAGGCAAGGAACTGCCGCCCGCACCCATCATCAACGAGCCGAGCGACTTCGGGTCCGGCAAAAAGGATGGCGGTGCAGGATATACTCCGGTCAGCGAAAAGAGCTCCGGTTCCGATAACAGCGGTTCCGCAGACTCCGGTGACGATGAGTTCATTCTTGAGGACGCCGAAGACAAGGACGATTCCGGTTCCGGTGACTCCGGCTCTGGGGACGACTCCGGTGACTCCAATGGCGGCTCCAAGCTCCAGTAACAGCGCATCGTCGACGATCGTATGAAACAAACCGTTTGGACCATCAAGGGGGGCAGGGTCATAGGCCCTGCTCCCTTTTTCATTGCCGGGATAGTCAACGTCACTCCGGATTCCTTTTATGACGGCGGGCGCAGTGCCGTCGCGGAATCCGCGGTGGCGCACGGTGAGCGGCTGGCGACAGAGGGCGCGCATATTCTTGATGTAGGCGGGGAAAGCACACGCCCGTATTCGGACCGCGTGGAAACCGATCAGGAACTTGCGAGGGTTATCCCGGTTATCCGCGGGTTGGCGGGGCGGACCATGGCCGGTCCGGAAGGGGATTTCACCCCGATCATTTCCGTGGATACGTACAAGGCGGAAGTGGCCGCCCGGTCCCTTGAGGCCGGAGCCGACATCGTCAACGACGTCTCGGCCTTCGAGTTCGACCCGGAATTGCTTGACGTGCTGGCACAGTACAAGCCCGGATATGTGCTCATGCACAGCCTCGGAAGGCCCGAAGAGATGCAGGACGCACCCGCCTACGACGACCCGGTGGACGAAATCATATCCTTTTTCGAGAAGAAGCTTACGATACTGGATAAAGCCGGTGTTCCGTTTGATCGCATTGTTCTGGATCCGGGCATCGGCTTCGGCAAGCTTCTGGAGCACAATCTGGCCATTCTTGCAGACACTGAGCGTTTCCTGAAACTGGGGCTGCCGGTGTACATGGGGCTTTCCAACAAGTCTCTGTGGCAGGGGCTGCTCGGTCTCGACGTGGACGAACGGCAAAATGCGACGCAGGCCGGAACCGCCGTGACCGCCATGAAGGGCGCTGCCATCCACAGGGTGCACGAAGTGGCTGCCGCGAGGCAGACGTTGACCATTGTGCACGCTCTGACATAGGAATAAGTGATGTTCGAGCTTTTCGGGATTCAGTTCGCGTGGCAGGCCGCTCTCGACATCGGCATCGTCGCGTTCATCTACTACAACCTCATCCTGCTCGTGCGCGGTACCCGGGCAGTGGCGGTCGTTTACGGCCTGTTGCTGGTGTTGGTCATCTATTTCGTTTCCAGCAGGTTGAATCTCTTCACACTCAACACACTTCTGGGCGAGTTTCTGAACTCGTTCTTCCTCGTCATCATCATCCTGTTTCAGAAGGATATCCGAAAAGGCCTCTCGCAACTCGGTACCGGCCGTTTCTGGTTCATGAAGAGCCAGCAGATAGAGGAAAAGATCCTTGATGAACTGGTGTTGGCCGTCATCGGCATGGCCAAGGAGCGGGTCGGGGCCATAATCGTTCTCGAAAAAAACGTGCCGCTTGGAGATATCATCGAGCGCGGCGTAGAGATCGACTCGCGCATCAAGGCCGAGCTGCTGCGTACCATTTTTCATCACGACACGCCGCTGCACGACGGGGCCGTCGTCATCCGCGGGGGACGCATTAGCGCGGCATCCTGTATTCTGCCCCTGTCCGGTAAGCTCAGGGGCAACACCATGTTCGGGACGCGCCACCGCGCCGCCCTCGGCATCAGCGAAAGTTCGGACGCCATCACCATCGTGGTTTCCGAGGAGCGCGGCGAAATCTCCATCGCCATCGGCGGACGTCTGACAACCAGTCTTGACGAGGTGCGGCTGCGCCGGGTCGTCAAGAACGCTCTGGAGCGATAGTTCATGCGCAAGAACTGGCAATATATGCTGCTGGCTGTCGTCATGGCCGTGTTTTCCTGGTTTCTGGTCAACGGCCAGGAACGTGTCGAAACGGTGGTGGACATGTCGGTGATTATGAGTAATCCGCCCGAAGGGCTGATGGTGGACACCGGCTTCGTGGATACCATTCAGGTCAGGTTGCGCGGACCCAAGGGCCTGCTGCGCACCCTCGACAACAAAAGGCTTGTCTACGATGTGGATGCGCGTAACTTCCGCGCAGGGCAGAACGTGGTGGACATCAATGTGGACCGCATCCCGGTGCCGTCCTCGTTCGATATCGTCGAGCTGACGCCTAATCGATTGACCCTTGTGGTTGACCGCATCGCCACCAAGACCGTCGATGTGGAAGCCCAGTGGCGGGGCGAACTCAACAATTTCTATGTCTTTGACCGCATTGAGGTCACCCCGTCGCAAATCCGTTTGCGCGGCCCGGAAACGAGGCTGCGGAAAATCACGGATACCGAAGTGATCATGAAGGAAAATTTCCCGCGTGATGTGCCGACCTCATGGGTCGAGCATCTCGCGCTCGACCTGCCGGAAGAGGTGGAGGCCACGCCTTCGCAGGTCAAGGTGGAAGCGTTTTTCAAACCCAAGACCCGGGAGATATGGGTCAAGATGCCCCTTGAGGTTGAGTCGCCGCAGGGAATGACGCTGAGGCCGAGGCAGGATTACGTGCGGATGCTCATCGAAGGGCCGCTGATGATGTTCAGGGACAACGCGTTCCGCAAGGACATCCATGTGACCCTGGAGCCCGGTCAGGATCTGTCGCCCGGCGAAAGACAGATGGATTACACGGTCACCGTTCCCGAGGGCGTGGTGGTCAAGAAGCGCAACCCCGACAGGATTGGGGTCATCATAAAGAAGGATTGATTGGAGTACCCATGAACCAGAGACTTTTCGGAACCGACGGCCTGCGCGGACAGGTCAATATATTCCCCATGACCGCCGAGGTCGCGCTGCGTCTCGGCCTTGCCGCAGGCCAGTATTTCCGCAACGGCAACAAGCGTCATCGTGTTGTCATCGGCAAGGATACGCGCCTTTCGGGGTACGTCTTCGAAACCGCCCTGACCTCCGGATTCTGTGCCAACGGCATGGACGTCTTCCTCGTGGGTCCTATGCCCACGCCGGCCATTTCCTTTCTGACGCACAGCATGCGTGCGGATCTTGGCGTGGTCATTTCGGCTTCGCACAATCCGTTCATGGATAACGGAATCAAGTTCTTTGACCACAAGGGCTACAAGCTGCCTGATTCGGTGGAGGACGAGATCACCGCGCTGGTCATGAATCAGGACACGCAATGGGAGTACCCCGCAGCGGAACAGGTGGGCAAGGCACAGCGCATCAAGGACGCCGCCGGTCGCTACATCGTCTACCTCAAGCACAGCTTTTCCAATTCTCTTACGCTCGACGGCATGAAGATCGTGCTGGACTGTGCCAACGGGGCGGCCTACGGCGTGGCTCCTTCTGTTTTCGAGGAGCTAGGAGCAAAGGTCATCCGTGTGGGCGTGGACCCGGACGGGGTGAACATCAACAGCAAGTGCGGCTCACTTTATCCCGAGGTCATCTCGCAGAAGGTGCGAGAGGAGAAGGCCGACATCGGACTGGCGCTCGACGGCGACGCCGACAGACTCATCGTCTGTGACGAAAACGGCCGGATTCTGGACGGCGACCAGATCATGGCCCTTTGTGCGCACGAACTCATGAACAAGGACATGCTTCCAGGCGGAATGCTGGTGGCGACGGTCATGAGCAACATGGCGCTTGAACTTTTCATGCAGGACTGCGGTGGCTGCCTGCTGCGTACCCCCGTGGGCGACCGCTACGTCGTTGAAGCCATGCGCCGAAAGGGCGCAGTGCTTGGCGGGGAGCAGTCCGGGCATCTCATTTTCCGCGAATACAGCACAACGGGTGACGGGCTGCTTGCAGCGCTGCAATTGTTGCGTATAATGAGAGAGATGGACAAGCCTCTCTCAGATCTGGCGACATTGCTCGAACCGCTCCCTCAGATTCTCAAGAACGTGCACGTGGAGCGCAAGATTCCGTTCGACGAGGTCCCCAAGGTTCAGGAGGCCGTCCGCAAGGTTGAGGACGCGCTTGCCGGAAAGGGCCGTGTCCTGTTGCGCTACTCCGGCACCGAGGCCGTGGCTCGCGTCATGGTCGAGGGAGAGAATCCGGACAAGGTCGAAATGTACGCTGACGACATCGTCGAAGCACTCAAGAAGCATTTGCGTTAGGAGGCATCAATGCAGGTCAAGAAAGCTGTCATTCCCGTAGCAGGCTGGGGCACTCGCTCGCTGCCCGCCACCAAGAACATTCCCAAGGAAATGCTGCCCATCTTCCGCAAGCCCATTGTGCAGTACATCGTCGAAGAGGCCATCGGAGCGGGGCTTTCCGATGTCGTCTTCGTCAACAACCAGAACAAGAAGATCATTGAGGACCACTTCGACCGCAACTTCCTGCTTGAGCAGGTTCTGGAGCGCGGCGGCAAGGAAAAGCTGCTGAAGGAAGTTCGCGAGGTCGCCGAGATGGTCAATATCATTTCCGTCCGGCAGAAGCAGCAGCTCGGCCTTGGCCACGCCGTCCTGTGCGCCAAGGAAGTCTGCAAGACCGAGCCGTTCGCCGTCATGCTCGGCGACGACCTGATGTTCGGCATGAACGCTGGCATCTCCCAGCTGCTGGAAGCGGCCGAGACCGAAGGCAAGGCCGCGGTCGGCGTCATCGAGGTTCCGGAAAACAAGGTGCACCGTTACGGCATCATCTCCGGCGAAGAGTTCGCGCCCGGCGTGTTCAATGTGGACAAGCTGGTTGAGAAGCCCAAACCCGAGGATGCCCCGTCCAATTATGCCATCACCGGTCGTTACGTGCTGCTGCCCGAGATTTTCGATATTCTCGAAAAGCAGGGCGTCGGCGTCGGTGGCGAGATTCAGCTCACCGATGCGTTGCAGGGGCTTGCCGACCAGGGCAAGCTCATCGCGGTCAAGCTTCAGGGGCAGCGTTTCGACGCGGGCGACTGGATTGAATACCTCACCGCGAACATTTACTTCGCGTTGCATGACGAAGAATTGCACGACGAGCTGGTGACCCGGATTCAGGAGATCCTTCCGTGCAAAGAATAATCGCGTTCGTTCTGGCGGCGGTCATGGTGCTTTCCGCGACCGCCGCCTTTGCTTTCACCCCGGATGACAAGGAACTTACCTCGCGTCTGGGCAAAGCGTACGGCGCATTGCAGTCGTGGCGCGTTGAGATGAGTTTCCCCGAGTTTCCGGATGTTCGGGCCACTGTATGGCAGCACGGTCCGCGCTGGAGGCAGGAGTGGCGTTCTGCGTCAATGAGCGCAGAAGCCGTGGCGGTCGGCTCCGTTTCGGGTGTTGGCGCGGCCTGCCCTTCCGATTTTCCGCTGCCGCCGACACTTTTCTGGAACATGCCCGGTCAGGTAGCGTATTGGAAATCCGCAGGAGTGGATAACGCCACAGGCGGGTTCGGCTTTGCGGGCGACCATCCGAGCCTGATAATCGGGGCCGATCCGGGTGACGAGTCGAAGCCGCAGGTCTGGCTGGACAACGAGACCATGGCCCTGCTCAGGGTGCGCCTTGCGAGCTCGGGCGGATTCATGGACATCCGCTTCCGCCAGTACTCCTTCAAGGGTGGTTTTCAGGTCCCCGAGGCCGGAGAGGTGCAAGTCCCCTCAGGCCGTACTGTGGAATTTGCGCTTGAATGGACCGATCTCAACGGTGCAGCCGACCCGGCCCTGTACGATGCGTCAGCAATCCGTTCCGCCGCCATGACCGGCGACTGCCCCGCGCCTCCGGCTCCTTTCGATACGCTCGCGGTCGGGCTTTCCGCAGTACCTGTTCGGCAGGAGTAGGCCATGTCCGGCATGTGGCGGGTGGCAATCGTTTCGCCGCCGTATCAGACCCTTACCTATCTTGCGCCTGAACGACCCGGCGACGTCGAGACCGGGATGCGTGTCATCGTTCCCCTCGGAAGGATGCGCCGTGTCGGCGTGGTCATCGGACCTCAGGACGAAGCTCCCGAAGGCGTGAAGTTGCGCCGTATCATGTGGCCGTTGGAAATCTGTGCCATGTTTACCCATGACCATCTGGAAATGTGCGCCAGTCTTGGTGTGCGGCAGATGGAGCCGGTGGGGCGGATACTTGAAGCCTCGCTGCCTCGCGGACTTCGTACGGCTGATGTTGTTTTTCGGCTCGATTGCGGGCCGGGCGAGTCTTTTCCCGCTTCCATGCGTCCCGGCGATCTCTCCGGTTGCTCACCTTCGAATAAGGATCGCCTTGCGCAAATGTGGCGGGAAGGGCGTATGAGGGTTCGTCTCGATCCCAAACGCGAGGCCGAAGAGCGGTTCGCAAGACTTGCCGCCGACCCGCCATGGTCGGTGCGTCCCAACGCCAAGCGGCAGCTTTCGGTGCTGGAGTACCTGCACGATAATGGCGCCACAAGTATATCATGGCTCAAGCACTCGCTTGGCGACGGTGCGCCGCAGGCAGTTCGGGCGCTGGCCAAGTCCGGGCTGGTGAGCATCGGTGATGATGAACCGCCCGAGGAAGCTCCACTGTGCGCGGAACCGCCGAAATTGCATGACCCCACTCCACAGCAGGCCGAAGCCCTTGAACGCTTGATTCCCGCGCTTGATACCGGGGGGAGTCATTTGCTGCACGGCGTGACCGGCAGCGGCAAGACGCTTGTATACGTGAATCTCATCCGCAGTTGTCTGGAGAAGGGGCGCTCCGCGCTGATACTGGCTCCGGAAGTGGCTATCGCCTGTCAGCTGCATCGGGCGGTGAGCGACGCGCTGCCTGGTGTGACCGTACTGTACCATCACGGCTACCTCAGTCCGTCGGTGCGTGAGAATATCTTTCGGCAGGCGGCCAGCGCACCCGGACCCGTCTGCGTGGTCGGCACCCGTTCATCCCTTTTTGTGCCGCTGCGGAGCCTCGGTCTCGTGGTGGTGGACGAGGAGCACGACGAATCCTATAAGCAGGAAGAGCGGCTGGCCTATAATGCCAAGGAAGTGGCCCATTTTCTCACAAGCCGTTCAGGCGCGCTTCTGGTGCTTGGCTCGGCAACCCCGGATGTGAAGACCTTTCACGCGGGTGATCAGGGGCGTATCCCGGTCCATTCCATGGCCGACAGGGCCGGAGCCGGAGAGCTGCCCGCTGTGCAGCTGGTGAACATTGCGGGTATCAAGGATCCGTCGGTTCACTTCGCGCCCGAAGTGGTGGAAGCCATGCGCGAGACGGTGGAGAAGGGCGAGCAGGTCATCGTGATGCTCAACCGCCGCGGATACGCACCGGTCATGTATTGCACTGATTGCGCCGAAGCCATCCGCTGTCCCGAGTGCGAGGTGGGCATGACCTACCACAAGGGCAGGGAACGGGTGCTTTGCCATTATTGCGGTCTTTCGCTGGACTATCCCCTATTGTGCCGTAACTGCGGCGGCGCGAATTTCATTCCCATGGGCGAAGGCACGGAACGTCTTGAAGAAGCGCTGGAAAAGGCGCTGCCCGAAGAAACGGGCATCCTGCGCATGGACCGCGACACGGTCCGTCGGCAAGACGCCATGGAGCGGATCCTCGGCCAGTTTCGTGATGGCGAAGCGCAGGTGCTGGTCGGCACCCAGATGCTTTCCAAGGGCCACGATTTTCCAAGCGTCACGCTGGTTGTCGTCGTTGACGGCGATCTGGGGCTGAACCTGCCCGACTATCGCTGCACGGAACGCACGTTCCAGTTGCTGGTGCAGGTGTCCGGACGCGCCGGACGCGGTGAAAAGCCCGGCAGGGTCCTTATTCAGACACGAAACCCCGAGCACCCCGTTTGGAACGAGGTCGTCTCGGCGGACTATCACTCGTTTTTTGAGCGCGAGATCAAGCGGCGAAAGATGTTCAGCTATCCGCCGTTTGCCAACCTTGGGCTGATTCGCATGAGTTACCCTGACGGCTGGGATCAAGGCCCCGGGGCGCTGACCGCCGTGAGCGCGCTTATACGTGAGCGATCGGTGGAGCTTGGCATCACCGCCTTGGGCCCGGCTCCGGCACCCATGGGAAAGCTGCGTGGCAGGAAGCGGTTCAATTGCCTTCTCAAGGGCGGAACGTGGCAGGCCATGCGCGAGCTTTTCGCCATGGTCCGCAGCGCGGCCCGACCACACGCCGAGATGCGGGTGTCGCTGGATCTGGACCCGGTCAACATGCTCTGATGCTCTTTGCCGACAACCGTTTATTCGGCCCGGCGATGGCTCAACAAGCCTCTCGACAGCCGCAGGGCGAAGCGGTACAACCGGAACCCATGAAAAAACGCAACAACGGGGACGTCATGTCCAGAATCATATCATGCGCAGCGGCCTTACTGATCGTGCTGCTTCTTGCCGCTCCGGCCATGGCGCGGGTAGGCTTTGTCAATCCGCAGGTCATCGTCAGTGAATCCGAAATCGGCAAGCTGGCACAGGACGATTTGGCCCGTCTCGGCAGGCTCAAGGATACCCGCATCCGCGAAAGCGCCGAGCAGATCAACGCACTCAAGGCCCAGATCGATCAAGGGTTGCTCTCGGAGAAAGAGCGCGACATGCGAGAAGACCAGCTTAAGCGGCTGCTTCGCGAGCATGAGAAGCTGGTGACCGACAGCAATCTCGAACTGCGAGAGCAGGAGCGAAGGCTCATCGAGTTCATCATGAAGCGCGCGGACAAGATTCTGCGTTCGCTGGCCGAAAGCAGAGGGTTCACCATGATACTCACGGACCCGGAAGCCATCGGCTACATCAATCTTTCCGTGGATCTTACCGACGAAGTGCTCAAGGAACTGGACAAGGGGGATTAGGACTGTGGCAAAAAAGACTTTCGTACTTCCGGTTCTTGTGTCCTTGATTCTTTGTCTTTTTGCCGCCGAAGCACAGGCCTTCGGCGAAATCCGGTATCCTGACCGCCCTCTGAACCTGAGGCAGAAGCGTGACGCCGACTCCGGCTGGGTCGGCTTGCTTCGCGCCGGGCAGAAAGTCCGCATCGCATGGGTCAAGGACGGCTGGGCAGCCATTTTTGAGCCGTGGATGACGGACGGCGACACCGCTCGCGTGGCCGGATACGCCAACACGAAATATCTTAAGAAACGACGCGGCAAGGTGGAAGAAAAACCATGGGGTGAGTGGAGGCGGACCAAGACGAAGCTGAACTACCGTTCCGGTCCCGAGCGTGGCGCCAAACGGCTCGGCGTACTGGACAGTGGAGTGGTTCTGCGGACGGACTTTCCCGAAGACGGCTGGGTTGCGGTCTTTGAACCCAAAGCCACAATCCGCAGTCGGATGAACTCCTTCGGCTGGGTCAAGGAAGACTACCTTGCAACGGCTTCGCGTCCGAGTACGAAGGCAACATCCTCACAGATCGCCACCAAATCCACCTCCAAGGCGGACCAGAAGCCGGTTGCCGTTTCCCGTCCGGATACGTCCGAACCGTCTTCGGCCGATTGGGGACGCATCCTTCGGGCGCCCATGGAACTGAATCTGCGCAGAGAACGCGCCGGCGGTTCCAAGTATGCCACGACCATCCCCAAAGGGCAGGCCGTCAAAGTCGATTTTCTGAAAGAGGGCTGGTACGCGGTGTTTTCCCCGTCTGCCAAAGTCCGCAAGGAATCCAGAGCGTTGGGATATGTCCTGCGCCGCCTGATTGAACCGGAGGCCGCCGGTGCGCAGCCGACCATAACGAGCAAGGCCGACAGTGGCCGCAAGACCATCGTCATTCCGCGCAAGCCCACGGCCAAGGTGCACAAGGCCGCTCCCAAGGTGGACAAGCGCGCGCACGGATTCCGCTACGGTGTCATGGAGCGAGCCCAGTCAACCATGCTGGGCGTTCCTGTTGAGATCGTGAAAGTCTATCTTGAAGTGGATCGACTGCCCAAAGCGCAGTCCATGAGGGATTTTGCCAACACGCTTTGGAAGGAGTTCCGCACGAGCGGGCGTGAGCTTCGGCTGGAAATATACCTGCCGGAGATGAATCTGGACGGGCTGTCCTTCATTTCGGCGCGCTACACCTACCAGAAGGAAGTGGAGTTCTGGGCCCGGAAAGCAACGCTCTACGGGACCCGTTTCCTCGACTGATCCGCGTTAGGCGTACTCGTGGTCCGTAAAGAGCGGAAGTTCCTTCGCAGTATTGCGAGGGGCGGGCCTGTCTTCCTGAACGGTTTCAAGGAAGATGCTCTTGCAATGACAGCACTCCCAGCGCGGACCGCGCTCCTGAAGGTTGATGAGCAGTCCGTCCCGGTCGTAGCAGACCTGACAAAAGGGACCGGAGAGTTCTCCTTCCTCTTCCAGCCAGTACTTTCTGCCATCGAACTTGACCCGTTCCGAAAGGTCCAGAACTTCGGCGACTTCTCCCAGCTGTTTTTTCAGGGCGTCGTTTTCCTCGCAGACGGCGAGATATTCGTCCTGAAGGCTTTTGAGCAGCACTTCGGCCTCCCTGTAGCGACCGCCCTTGCAAAGGTCCAGTACGCGCTTGAAGCCGGTTGCATTCGCCAATTTGGTAACCATGTCTTATACCCCCGGATAAACCTTGTGTCGTCATTCCCTTGATCGGTTAACCCGCCGAAAACTTTAGGGTATGGAAGAGACGCATTTTTTGGTGGCCTGTTGAGGGTGCAACCGCTCGGTTTGATGAACTTTTTTTGGGACAAAAAAGGCGGGCTCCCGGAGGAGCCCGCCTGATTGAGCGTGATTGGTTCAAAAAATCTTGTCGATGAAGCTTTGCACGCGCGGATCCTTGCATTCTTCGCGGAAAAATTGATCCGGAGGTCCCTGGGCCAGAAATCCGCCGTCCTCCATGAAGACCACATTGTCGGCTATCTCGCGGGCAAAACCCATGTTGTGCGTCACGATGATCATGGTCATGCCCTCTCGTGCCAGCTGTTTGATGGCGTCGAAGACTTCTCCCACAAGTTCCGGGTCCAGCGCGGAGGTCGGTTCGTCGAAGAGCATGAGCTTGGGCTTCATGGAAAGGGCGCGGGCGATTGCGGCCCGTTGCTTCTGTCCGCCGGAAAGGGAGGCCGGGTGTCTGTCCGCAAATCCGGCCATGCCTACCTTGCCGAGCATGTCCATGGCAATCTCGCGTGCCTCGGACTTGCTGTTGCCCAGCACGGTGACCTGTCCTTCCATGGCGTTTTCAAGCACGGTCATGTGCGGAAACAGATTGAAATGCTGGAAGACCATGCCGATCTGGGTGCGCAGGCGGCAGATGTTCCGGGCACGGTCGAGGACTTTTTCGCCCTTGTGCTCGCGGTAGCCGACCTCTTCTCCCTCGAAGCGGATGGTTCCGGAGTCGATGGTTTCCAGAAAGTTGACCGTGCGCAGCAGGGTGGATTTTCCCGAACCGGAAGGGCCGATGATGACGGTCTTCTCGCCGGGATTCAGCGAAAGGCTGACGTTGTCCACGGCCCGGTGCGAGCCGAAGGCCTTGACGATATCGTTGAGTTCGAGCAGCGGTTGCATCAGCGTTTCTCGTAAGCGCCGACCTTGGCTTCGAGGCGCTCGAAGCCGAGGGTGAAGACGGTGGTGAAAAGAAGGTAGATTCCGGCGGCGAGGCCGAGAACCGTAATGTTGAACGAGGCGTTGAAGAGCTGGTCCGCAGTGCGCATCAGCTCGACCATGGCGATGGTGGAGACCAGTGCGGTGTCCTTGATGAGCGCGATGAACTCGTTGCCCACCGGCGGCAGGATGACCCGGTAGGTCTGCGGGATGATGACCCGTCGCATGGCCTGCCAGTAGGTCATGCCCATGGCTTCCGCGGCTTCCATCTGACCATGGTCGATGGACAGGATGCCGCTGCGGATGATCTCCGCAAGGTACGCCGAATAGTTCAGCCCGAGCCCGAGCAGGGCGGCAGTCACCGGCTTGAGGGTGATGCCCAGCGCAGGCAGGCCGTAATAGATGAAAAAGAGCTGCAGCAGCAGCGGAGTGCCCCGGAAGAGCCAGATGATGAACCAGCACAGGCGGCTGACGGACTTGACCGTGCCGATACGGCCCAGCGCAATGAGCAGCCCGCCGATGGGCGAGACGATCATCGTGCAGACCACCAGTAGCAGGGTCATGAGGCTGCCCTTGAGCAGGTGCGGGACAAATTTGGCGGTGTCCTTCAGGAACTGCCGCCATGCGGGCATCATGGCTTCCTCGACGGAACTGCGGAACTGCCGTGCCTCAATGTTGTCCGGGTAGACTTCCAGCAGTTCGTCTATGATGCGCAGGGCGGCGTCATAGTCCTTGGCGGCGTACTTCAGGCGGGCGGCCTGCATCCGGCTGGATACGAACTGGCCCTGATCCCCCTCCGGGCCGGGCGCGGGAATCTGAAGGTAAACCTCAACGGCGCCGTCGAGATCGCCGGTGACCATGATGTCGTTGGCCTTGCGCATGAGCGCGTCGGCATCCGCTGCCGGGGCGGCGGTGCCGAGGGAAAGAACGAGGAGCGCCGCCAGCGCGGCGCTCCCCAGTATTTGTGCGATGCGTGAGTTCACGGTGCGTGCTTACCAGTCTTCCGGGTTGGTGACGTCTTCGCCAAACCACTTGCGGGAGATTTCACCCATGGTTCCGTCGGCGATCATGGCGTCGATGGTTTCCTGAATCTTGGCGCGCAGGGCGTTGTCTTCCATGCGGAACGCCACGCCGAAGGCTTCCTTGGTGATGTATCCGGGCAGCGCGCGGAACTTACCGGGGCGGGAAGCCATATAGTAGCGGCCGGTTACGTTATCCACCACCACGGCGTCGAGGCGATCGGCTTCGAGGTCAAGGAAAGCCTTGGGGTTGGTGTCGTACTCGCGGATTTCAGAGGCAGCCTTGGGCAGCTTCTTCGCGGCTTCCAGAGCCGGGGAGCCGGCCTGCACGCCCACGATCTTTCCGCCGAGGTCTTCGTGCTTCTTGATGTCGGCCTCATCCATACGGACCGCGGCGATCTGGCCGTCCATGATGTAGGGCTTGGTGAAGGCGACCTTTTTCTGGCGTTCCGGCGTGATGGTCATGCCGTTCCAGATGCAGTCGAATTTCTTGGCGTAGAGGGAGTTGATCACACCCTTCCATTCGGTGGGCTGCCAGACGATGTCGATGCCGAGGCGCTTGCCGACTTCTTCGGCTGCGTCCACGTCAAACCCGACGATTTCGCCGTCATCGTTACGGAAACCCATGGGCGGGAACGCGTCGTCGAGACCGATGACGAGTTTTCCGGCGTCCTTGACGCGCTGCCAGGAGTTGTCCGCGGCAAACGCGGAGGCGGCGCTCAGGCACATGACCATGACCAGAACAGCAGTGATAAGACGTTTCATCCCAGTTCCTCTCCTGTGTTTCAAAAATGGTAAATATCAGTGGAATTGGGCTTACAGGAAAGATTGGAACTTGGCAATATGAAATAAAATCACATTATTTCAGGTGGTTGATGTAGTGAGGAGAAGGTTGAAATGTATAGTCATTCCGCATTTCGTGTGAAAACGCATGGATTTTTCGAAAAACGGTCTCGGAACCGGGGGGTGGCAAGGGATGTCGTAATCAGCTGATGTAGCGGTACATCACCACGTAATGGCAGGCGCTGCCAGCCATGACGAAGACGTGGAACAGTTCGTGGAATCCGAAAACCTTGGGGAACGGGTCGGGTCGCTTGAGGGCGTAGATGACCGCGCCGGTGCTGTAGGCA
The DNA here is from genome assembly GCF_000375485.1 of Desulfovibrio oxyclinae DSM 11498. Classification (NCBI taxonomy): domain Bacteria; kingdom Pseudomonadati; phylum Thermodesulfobacteriota; class Desulfovibrionia; order Desulfovibrionales; family Desulfovibrionaceae; genus Desulfovibrio; species Desulfovibrio oxyclinae. The sequence goes on from NZ_AQXE01000001.1 coordinate 367,362, forward strand.
AGCCCCCCGGCCAGCAGCCAGAGCAGGGCGCCGAGTTGGAGGTTCTGCACCAGCGGATAAACGCCAAAGATGACCATCCAACCCATACCGAGGTAGAACCCGGTGGAGACCCAGCGCGGGGCGTGCATCCAGAAGAGCTTTACCGCTATGCCGAGTACGGCAAGCCCCCACACTGCGCCGAAGATGCTCCAACCCCACGGGCCGCGCAAGGGGATGAGGCAGATGGGCGTGTAGGTTGCTGCGATGTAGATGAAAATCATGCAGTGGTCGATCCGCCGCATCATCGCGAGGGCCTTATCCTTGAGCGGGAGCCAGTGATAAAGCGTGCTGGTGATGTACAACAGGATCATACCGCCGCCAAAGACGGAGAAGGTCACGATGTGCCACGGCTGGACAGGGGAAACGGAGCGCAGGATGAGCAGAACCGTTCCCCAAACGGCCAGAGCCGCACCGATGCAGTGCGTGAGTCCGCTGAGTGGGTCTCTGAGGATGTTGGTCATGAACTGCCTCCCTGATGCATGGATATATTGCTGTCGACGGGAGGCGTTGTCAAATGCCTGTTTGCCGTTTTTTCTTCATTCGGCAGATCGGAGCGCCTGCGGGTCGGCACCCGTTATTGCTTCGAGATTTCTGGTGATTTTTTCGATGTCCCATTCCCACCAGCGAATTTGCAGCAACTCTTCAACGACTTCCGGCGCGAAGCGTCTGCGAATCTCCTTGGCCGGGTTGCCCGCAACCACGCTGTATGGCTCCACATCCCTGGTCACCACAGCCTTGGCCGCCACGACGGCTCCGTGGCCGATTTTCACGCCCGGCATGATGGTGGCGTCGTGCCCGATCCAGACATCGCTTCCGATGATGGTGTCGCCCTTGTAGGGCAGTTTTTCCGGAGCGGTGTGTTCCCAGCCTGCGCCAAAAATGAAGAACGGATATGATGAGAAGCCGTCCATGGCATGATTGGCACCGTTCATAATGAAATGGGTCCCCCTTGCGATGGCGCAGAACTTTCCGATCTCAAGCCGGTCTCCGATGAAGTCGAAGTGGTAGAGGATATTTCGGAAGAAGTTTTCCGGGTCATCAGGATCATCGTAGTAGGTATATTCCCCGATCTCGATGTTCGGATTCGTGTTGAAGTTTTTTATGAACGTTATCTGAGGAAAGCGCTTTACCGGGTACTTGGAGTTGGGGGCTGGTCCATTCATCGTGAGAGGATACAGGAAGGAATGGTGAGCGGTAAACCAAAAGAAAGAGGCATTCGATGAAAATCGAATGCCGCTTTAATGAAATGTGGTAGCGGGGGCCAGATTTGAACTGACGACCTTCGGGTTATGAGCCCGACGAGCTACCGTACTGCTCCACCCCGCGTCACTATGAAAATTTCTGCTGAATCCGGAGATGTAGACCGTTCGGTCTCCCGGTTTGATGATCGATGGTAGCGGGGACAGGATTTGAACCTGCGACCTTCGGGTTATGAGCCCGACGAGCTACCGTACTGCTCCACCCCGCGTCATTTCGTGATGTATGTCTGCCGATTCAGCGTCGGCGATTCCCGTTTTTAGGGAAAAAAGAAACCCGCTTGGGGACGGGTCTCCGTAAATGCTATGGTAGCGGGGGCCAGATTTGAACTGACGACCTTCGGGTTATGAGCCCGACGAGCTACCGTACTGCTCCACCCCGCGTCACGTTGCGAAGAGGTAACTAGGCTTTCTGGTGCTTACTGTCAAGCCTCTATTTACAACTTTCTCCAAATTCCGTATTTCTTTCCGGCTATGCAAAACAACGATTCATTCACCGTGGTCCTGCCGGTTTTCAATGAGCAGGACAACCTCGATGCGCTTTTCCGTGAAATTCGAAACGCGGCGGAAAGCACCGGGAAGAAGTGGCAGGCCCTTTTTGTGGACGACTGCAGTTCCGACGGCAGCCTCGACGTCATAAAGAGAATAGCCGACGATAATCCCGAAACCGCACGGTACGTGACCTTCGCCGAGAACCGCGGCCAGTCTGCGGCCTTCTGTGCCGGGTTCGACACGGCCGAGACGCCCGTGGTCATCACCATGGACGCGGACGGACAGAACGATCCGGCGGACATTCCGGCCATGCTGGACGAGTTCTGCCGTGGGTATGACATGGTGGTGGGCTGGCGGGCCAACCGCAAGGATACGCTCTCCAAGCGCATCGCCTCCAAGCTCGCCAACAAGGTCCGCGACGCGTTCACGGCAGACGGCGTGCGCGACACGGGCTGTTCCCTCAAGGTCATGCGGCGGGAGATTCTGCTCAAGCTGCCGCGCTTCCGGAACATGCACCGCTTTCTTCCTGCGCTCATGCGGTTGCAGGGTGCGCGCATCTCCGAGGTCAAGGTCAACCATCGTCCCCGAATCACCGGCGTTTCCAAGTACAGCAACTGGGAGCGGGGCGTTCAGGGTATTTACGATCTGATCGGCGTGCGCTGGCTCATGAGTCGCAACCTCGAATACTCCATACGGGAACGCAGGTAATATGGCTCTGCCCGCGTACTGGTGGCTTCTGCTGCCTGCAGTTCTCGGGCAATGCGCATTTTTCCTGCTCTCCGGGGCTTTGCGGCCGGGCGAAAAAACGCTACAAGGCGGCCCGTGGCTGCTGACGGTCCTCGCCGCATCCCTTCTCTCGGGCCTTGCCTACGGAGCGGTGCAGAGCGACCCTGTGTTTATTGCCGCCCAGTGCTTTCTGGCGGCGACAGTGTTCCGGATATGGAGAAAACAGTGATGAAAAGTCCAGACCGCGCGGAGAGAAGCGGCATCCGATCTGCCGTCAAGGGCGTGATCATGCTCTGCATCTTCGGTGCGGGGGTATGGATGGCGAGGAGCTCCGGGCTGGAAGGCCTGTTGCGGGACACCGCGTGGTTCGATTCCCACGTGTTGGGCTCCGGCCCCATGTCCGGCCTCATATTCATGGGCATAACCGCCTGCCTTACGGCGCTCGGCCTTCCCAGACAGCTTTTCGGATTTCTCGGCGGTTTCGCGTTCGGTGCCATAGGCGGAACGCTGCTGACCACCGTCGGCTGCGGCCTCGGCTGTGCCACGGCATCCCTCTACGGTCGTTTTTCTGGGCGCGATTTCGTCGCCCGCAAGTTCGGTTCCCGTCTGGGCAGGCTCGATGCGTTCCTGAGCGGTCAGCCGTTCCTGATGGCGTTGGCCATCCGGCTTTTTCCGCTCGGCAGCAATCTGCTGACCAACCTCGCGGCCGGCGTGAGCAGCATCCCGCTGCTGCCGTTCGTGCTGGGATCGTCCCTCGGCTACATCCCGCAGAATTTCGTGTTCGCCCTTTTCGGCGCGGGCATGAACGCGGAATCCACACAGGGCGTGGTGATAGCGGTGAGTGTGAGCGTCGTGCTGCTCATGATTTCCGGCTGGCTCGGCGTGATCATGTATCGCCGCTACCGGGCCGAATCATTGCTTGAGGAATAGCCATTTGCGGAGCAGGGCGGTTTGCGCCGCGTGGCCGTTTTCCGGAAGGGGAGAGGGTCAGCCTCGTGAGCGGCGTTCAAGCGCAGGATTCACGAGTCGGCTCCAGATCAGCCACACGGTCAGGGCGATCGCGACACCGAAGAGCCAGCCCATGAGCACATCCAGCGGATAGTGCTTGCCCAAATACACCCTTGAGTAGCCCACGACGAGGGGCACCACGAAAATCCACCTGCGCGTGGCGGGCCAGAGCAGGCCTGCCAGAATTGCCAGACACATGGTGTTGGCCGCATGCGCGGAAGGGTAGGATGAGCCGTGCTCCTTGGTTTGCACGAACTTCGGGCCGCGCTGCTGCCACTTCCCGTCTTCCACGAAATGGGTTCCTGCGATGGCGTTGAGCGGCCGCACGCGTCCCACACCGTCCTTCACGAAGTTGGTGGTGAAGTCGGCCATTCCCAATCCCGCCACGAGCACGAGGAAAAGCATCAGCTGCCTCGGTCCGCGTCGATATACGAGCACAGCGATGATCGGAATCAGGATGATGACGAGGGTCTTCATGTCGGAAACGATCGGCATGAGCACATCGAGGAACTCATTTCGCCACTGGACGTTGATGAGTCTTTGCAGGGTCAGGTCGAATTGCGGGGTTTGGAAGAACATCAGGGACTCCGTCAGGTGTATTTCAGAAGCGGCAACTGCGCCTGTGGCGAGCCTGTCAGGCTGGTGGCTTCCGGATCGTGTTCTCGGCGGTTCCCGGCGGAACGGCCGAAATCCGCGTTGGCGTAGCAGTAAAGGCACCCGTGAGTGCAGGTGTCATAGGCGCCGATGTCCCTGGAGCGGGTACAGCGGCATCTCGCCCTCTGACCGCCGTCCTTATTGCATGGAACCGAAGTCTTGAAAAGGCGGTTGATGCGCTCCCCGTCGATACACGGGGCGTTTTCGATGCCCAATGCAGTGACTTCCTCCGGCTGGGAGCAGCAGGAAATCTCCATGCCGTGCCGTGAGGCAGTCTTTGCGAACCCTTCCATGATCTCATGCAGCCCCGGTGCACTGAAGTCCGGCGCGAGACCGTGTGTTTCAAGTCGTGCAAGCCTGCTGCGGTTGCCGGGGTAGTCTTCGGCAACGCTGATGATGCAGCGATTTGTTGCCCCTTCCAGCCTGTTCGCCAGCCTCGCAAAACTTTTCAGCTGCTGTTTCGCGTCAAAGGTCCGGGAAATAACGATTGGGTCATACCGCCAGACGACGCGCTCGGGGCCGATGCGAGACGCGAGTTCCCGAAAAGTGCGGATGCGTACATCTATAGGCGGAAGCCCCGGTTCCATGATTTCGGGATAATCCAGCAGGGTGAACAGGAACATGAAGTTGCCCAGCCCCTGCCGTTCAAGTTCGCCCAGATGCGGAAGCAGCGGAGCCGGGTTGCGTGTCCAGAAAACCACGGCATCCACGTCTGCCGGACGCAGGGAGACGGTGTCGTGCACTTTGCGGTCCCGCGGTCTGGGCACGGTGCAGAATCCGGCCCGGACCCTGTTCATGAACCATTCGGGGTACAGGGCCGGGATGTCGGTCCTGCGGCTTGCGCTTATGATCAAGGTAAAGTTCTCCCGTTCGTGTCGGTTTGCCGCAAAAAATCTTGCGGTCTCCCGCGATGCCTGTCAATCTTCCTCCGTGACTGACAAAACTGCAAGAATTGCCGTCGTCATGCCCCGTCTGAGCCGCTACGGCGGCGCCGAGAGCTTTGCCTGGAGATTCTCCGCTGCTCTTGCCGGGAGAGGGTATGACGTCGATTTCATATGTTCCAGATGCGAGACCGAGCCGCCTGAGGGTGTGCGTCCTGTCGTGCTGGGGCGGTTCGGACCGTTCAAGTGGTTCAAGGTGCTGCACTTCGCCCTGAAGGCCGACGCTGCGAGAAAACGCGGCGGGTACGACCTGAGTTTCGGGTTGGGCAAGAGCCTTGGTCACGATATCATCCGCGTGGGCGGTGGGCCACAGCGAAATTTCTGGAATCTTTCCATAAAGGCGTGGCCGCCGGGACCGCAGCGTTTTCTGAAGTGTCTGCGGCGCAGGCTCTCGCCCGCCAACCGCATTATCCAGTGGCTGGAACGTAAACGGCTGGAAAGCGATCCGCTCATCATCTGCGTTTCCGATCTCGTGAAGGGCTGGATGTGCCGGTCGTTTCCGCAGCTTGATCCTGAACGTATCAAGGTCATTTACAACAAGCCGGATCTGGAGCGGTTCAGCCCCGCCACTCATGACGAGCGGGCGGAGCTCCGGCGTGCTGCCGGGGTCGCTCCGGACGAGGTGCTTGTTTCCACGGCGGGAACCAACTTCGCGCTCAAGGGCGTGCGCACGCTGGTGCGGATGATGCCTCTTTTGCCTGCCCACTTTCGTCTGAAGGTGGCGGGTGGTCGCAATCCCGAAAAGTACGTGAAGCTTGCAAAAGAGCTCGGTGTAGCGGACAGGGTGGAGTTTCTCGGCAAGGTGGAGGACATGCCTTCGCTGTACCGGGCCTCGGACATCTTCGTGCTCCCGACCTTCTATGATGCGTGCTCGAACGCCGTGGTCGAAGCTCTGGCCTGCGGGTGCCGTGTCATTTCCACCACCAGCAACGGAAGTTCCATTTTTCTTCCCGATGACATGATTCTTGAGGATCCGGGTGACGAGCATGGTTTGGCCCAGAAAGTGTTGAAGGCTGCCGGGGAACCGAGGACGGACGGTTTCCGGTGGCCCGACGATGTTGAATGCGGCATGGAGCCGTATATGGACGTCGTTGAGGATATGATCAGGAAAAAGCCCCGTCAGACATGAAGATACTTTTTCTCACCCCGTCGGACGAAACGCTTCCGTGCGTCCGTTTCCGGGCTCGTCCGTTTGCCGCACGCGGTACGGCCAGAGGCCATGAGACCCTCCAGATCGGCCTTTCATCAAATGTTGCCCTGCGTTTGCCGGTGCTGGCAACCATTCCGGCCGCTGACATCTGCGTCGTGCACCAACATCTGCTTTCCCCATGGGAACTGAGCATGATCAGACGTCGCTGCGGCGCGGTGGTGTTCGATTTCGACGAGGCCGTTTGGACATTGCCGGAACACGAAACCGCCCGGCGGATTGCAAAAACGAAAGCCCTTGCGCAACGCTTTGCAACGCAGGCCGGTGAAGCGGACCTTTGCGTGGCGGGCAACAGAGGGCTTGCCGCCAAGGCGTGCGAGTACTCCGAGAACGTGCGCATGGTCTCCACCGGGCTGGATACATCCGTGTTCACCTTCGGCCCCAGAAGCGCGGAGCCGGACTGTTTTCAGGTGGGCTGGATGGGCGCCGATACGAACATGAAGCCTTTTGAATACTGTATGGAGCAGCTTCACAGGCACGCCGGAATTCTTCAGTTCGCCGTGGTCTCGGAAAGCCAGTATCACGGTTGTGGGGAGAATTACGTGTTCTGGTCCAAATGGGCGCCCGAGCAGGAGATTCGGCAGCTGCAGTCCATGGATGTGGGGCTCGTGCCGCTGGAAAGCGACGAGTTCTCTCTTGGTCGCTGTGGGTCCACCATCCTGCGCTATATGGCGTGTGGCGTTGTGCCTGTGGCTTCGGCCGCCGGAGTCAATGAAGAGATTGTCGAGCACGGGCGCAATGGATTTCTCGTGTCGAACCCGCAGGAATGGAGCGAATGTGTCATGCGCTTGGCATCCGACAGAGAGCTTCACAATTCCATGCGCCGTGCGGCGCGCGAAACCGTCACCTCGCAGTTTGACCACGGGGTGGTGGGGCAGCAGTTCTGGGAAGCGCTCGAAAGCCTGTAGTGCTGATGCTCGGCGGGGCCGGCATGGCGCACCTGTCCGGCCCTTTGTTCTTTTGATTAGATGCTTGCGGTAAAGGCCTTGAAGTATTCGATGGTCTTCCTGAGGCCATCGTGCAGGCGGATCGTGGGTTCCCAGCCGATGGTGCTTTTGGCGAGCGAAATGTCCGGCTTGCGCTGCATGGGGTCGTTCTCCGGCAGGGGGCGGAACACGATTTCCGACTTGGAGCCGGTCAGTTCCAGCACCGTTTCCGCCAACTCCATGATGGTGAACTCTCCGGGGTTGCCGAGGTTCATGGGGCCGGTGAAGTCGCCGGGCGTATCATTCATCAGACGGATCATCCCTTCCACCAGATCGTCAACATAGCAGAAGCTGCGCGTTTGCTGCCCCTCGCCGTAGATCGTGATAGGTTCGCCGCGCAGTGCCTGAAGGATGAAGTTGGATACCACGCGGCCGTCGTCAAGAGCCATGCGCGGGCCATAGGTATTGAATATCCTTGCGACCTTGATCTCAAGTCCGTGTTGGCGGTGATAGTCGAAGAAAAGCGTTTCGGCGCAGCGTTTGCCCTCGTCGTAGCAGGAGCGCGGGCCGATGGGATTGACATTGCCCCAGTATTCCTCGCGCTGCGGGTGCATCTCCGGGTCGCCGTAGACCTCGGATGTGGATGCCTGAAGAATTTTGGCTTTGATCCGTTTGGCCAGCCCCAGCATGTTGATGGCGCCGTGCACCGAGGTCTTGGTGGTCTGCACCGGGTCGAACTGGTAGTGGACCGGGGATGCCGGGCAGGCGAGGTTGTATATTTCATCCACCTCGACATAGAGGGGAAACGTCACGTCGTGACGCAGAATCTCGAAATGCGGCGACTCCAGAAGATGCAGGATGTTCTGCTTGCGACCGGTGAAGTAGTTGTCGACGCAAAGCACCTCGTTGCCCTGCTCAAGCAGGCGTTCGCACAGGTGCGAGCCAAGAAATCCGGCGCCGCCGGTGACGAGAACGGTTTTTTCTTTCATCAAAGGCATGTAACCCGTCCATTAACAAACCGTCAACTGTCGGGAAGAACTGTTGAAATGTGGATGTAGACCTTGCACTCCCCTTTTCCGCAGAGTAAAGTCCAAATTGCGGGACACGTTACTCAGTGTTATTTTTGGGGAGTTTTTTAGATGAAAATTCAAATATTGGAAGGTCTTGACGGGGCAGAGGCCGCAGAGGGTCTCACCGTTGTCATAGACGTGTTTCGTGCGTTCTCCGTGGCCTGCATGGCTGTGGATAACGGTGCCGGAGAGTATCTCGCAGTCGGTTCGGAAGATACGGCCCGCCGTTTGGCTGGGGAAAAAGGCTCCGTTCTCATGGGGGAGCGGGATGCCGTGATGCTTCCCGGCTTCGACTTCGGCAATTCGCCCACCGAGATCGAGAACGAGGATTTTGCAGGCCGTGGAATCGTGCACACCACCAGCGCCGGAACGCAGGGGCTTCTTGCCGCTTCGGGGGCGGATGAAATAATCACCGGCTCCTTTGTCAATGCGACCGCCGTGGCCCGCTACATCGAATCCGCCGGATACGACCTGGTAAGTCTTGTGGCTCTGGGGACAGCGGGACGCGAACGCAGCATGGAGGACACCATGTGCGCCATGTTCATCAAGAACGAAGTGGAAGGGTATCCCAACAGCTTCGACGCACTCAGGACGTATCTGGCCACCATTCCTTCCGCCGCCAAATTCTTCGACCCCGAAATGACGCACGCTCCCGAAAGGGATTTCGAACTTTGCACCGAGTTGGATCGCTACGGATTCGTGCTGCGCGCCGAGCCCGAAGAAGCTGATGCCGTCAGTCTGACGCGACTGGAGCCTTCGGAGGTGGACCATGCCTGATGGGATCATGAAAGTACTGGTGGTTGACGACTCCGAGACCAACCGCGTTCTTCTGAATCATCTGCTGGCCATGGAGGAATGCGAAGTTGTGCAGGCCTCCGACGGCATTGAGGCCATTGAACTGGTCAAGAAAAACGATTTCGCGCTTATCCTGCTGGATATCCAGATGCCTCAGATGGACGGGTACGAGACCGCGCTGGCCATCAAGGAGGTCGATCGGGCTCGCCACGTCCCCATTATCTTCATCACGGCCATTTTTCAGGATCAGGAGAACGTCAATCAGGGATATGCTTCCGGTGCGGTGGATTACCTGTTCCGTCCCGTGGATGTTCAGGCGCTCAAAAGCAAGGTGAACATTTTTCTTGAACTGCACCGTCAGAAGAAGCTGCTTGAAAAAGAGATCGAGGAGCATCGCCGCACCGAGGAAAAGCTTCGTCGCGCCGAAGAGAAATATCGCTCCATTTTTGAGCGCGCTGTGGAGGGAATCTTCCGTTCCACGGTGGATGGGCGCTTTCTCGAAGCGAACCCGGCACTGGTCAAGCTGTTGGGATATGAATCCCTCGATGAACTGCTCAGTGTCGAAAACCGGGCCGACAGCATCATGGTGGACCGCCAGCAGCGAAGGCTCTATCTGGAAAACATCCGGCGCGACGGCGTGGTCACCAACTATGAATTTCAGGCCATGCGTCGTAACGGCCAGATCATCTGGTGCTCCGAAAGTTCCCGGCTGGTGCGTGACGAGGATGGCAACGAGACCATCGTCGGCGTGGTCGAGGATGTGACCGCACGTAAAAAGGAAGAGAAGGAATTGCAGGTGCTGGCAACCATGGACAGCCTCACCCGCATCCCCAACCGCCACGTATTTTTCGACCGTCTAGAACATGCCATCAATTCCGCGCAGCGCTACGACACGCGGCTTGCCGTGCTGTTTGTCGATCTCGATGACTTCAAGAGCATCAACGACAGTAACGGGCATCAAACGGGCGATGTGGTCCTGCGGCTGGTGGCAGAGCGTATTCAGAAACGCATCCGGGCCGCAGACACGCTCGCCCGCATCGGCGGGGATGAATTCGGCATCCTGCTGGAGCGGCTCGAAGACTCCGGTCATGCCGGGGATGTGGCAGCCGGACTCATCGAAATCGTCTCACGGCCGTACATCATCGCGGGAAGGGAGTTTCATGTGGGAGCCACTGTCGGCATCAGCGTGTACCCTGAAGACGGAGATGACCCGGCGACCCTTCTGGGCAAGGCAGACGAGGCCATGTACGGTTGCAAACGCCGGGGAGAATGCCCCTACGGTTTCTACGGAGAAATTTGAATCCTGCGTTCGCATCCGACCACCCCATTATCTGTGCTGATTTCGGAAAACCTTTGCTGCTGCCCCGGTGAGTCTATGCTAGCTGGGGCAAGCTGTGTTACGCTCCTTGGACGTGAGATAAGTGGAGTGTGCGTCTTGTTGCGCACCAAAGGGCTGACCAGCGGAGATTTGCAGCATGAGTGATCTTCAATGCAGACGGGTGAGCATTTCGCGTGAAGTCGCCATACCGGATCATCTCAAGGTGGAGCGGTATCGGCGCGCTCCCGAGGTGGGACCGCGAATCCTTTTTTTCAGCGGCGGCACGGCATTGCGTGATACGTCGCGTGAACTCATACGCTATACACACAACTCCGTTCACATCATAACCCCTTTCGACTCCGGCGGCAGCTCGGCTGTGCTGCGGGATGCGTTCGCAATGCCTGCGGTGGGTGATATCCGCAACCGCCTCATGGCGCTTTCCGACCAGACGGTGCACGGCAATCCCGAGATATATCGTCTCTTTACCTACCGTCTGTCAGAGGATGCGGAGCAGGATAAGCTCAAAGCGGAATTGGCCGAAATGGCTTCCGGCAAGCACCGGTATGTATGTTCCGTTCCCGATCCCATGCGCAAGATCATCCTCAATCATTTTCAGGATTTTCTGGAACGCATGCCGGCTGACTTCGACCTTCGCGGGGCGAGTGTGGGCAACCTCGTCCTTGCGGCGGGATACCTCACGAGTCGGCGACAGATGGACCCGGTGGTCTACTTGTTTTCCAAGCTCGTGCAGGTTTGCGGTACGGTAATGCCTGTGGTGAACCGGGACCTGCACCTTGCTGCGCGGCTTCGTGATGACCGGGTCATCGTGGGGCAGCATTTGCTTACTGGCAAAGAATCGGCGCCGCTTGACAGCCCGGTGGAGTCCCTCTGGCTGGCCGAGTCCTTACAGGATGAAGATCCGGTCGAACCCGCAGTGGATGAAAATGTCCTTGAAGCTTTGGCGCAGGCCGAGCTGATATGTTATCCTGTTGGCAGTTTTTATACGAGCGTGGTGGCCAACCTGTTGCCGCGTGGGGTCGGAAATGCCGTTGCCGACAACCCGTGCCCCAAGGTCTTCGTACCCAATATGGGACGCGACCCCGAGGCTATCGGCATGACCGTGGCCGATCAGGTCGCGTTGTTGGGCGAATGCCTGCGCGCCGACGGGGTCACTGAGCGAACCGTGCCGGATCTGGTGATTGTTGACACATGTCGTGGCGACTACAGGATCCCTTTCGCCGCAGAGGAAGTGGAAGCACTCGGAGCAAGGGTAGTGGATTGCGATCTGGTGAGCGATGAGAGTGAGCCGTATATTGATGGAAGACTTCTTTCGCAGGTGCTTCTCTCACTGACTTGATATACTCCCCGAAGATAAAAGGAGGGTTCCCATGGAAAAGAGCAAAGTGAAGATCAAACAGGTTCTTTCCCGCGAGGAAGTGGTGACCTATCTGGAAGACCTGCTGGACGGCCTGAAATCCGGAAGCATCGTTGTCAGCAGGGATGACGAGCAGGTGGCGCTGGAACCTGCCGAACGCATGAATGTCGAGGTCGAGGCCAAGGTCAAGAAGGATAAACGGAAATTCTCCCTTGAACTGTCATGGTACGACGATCAGGAGTCGGATGTTTCCATTTCCTCTGAAGAGGAGGAAAGCGGAGATGTCGAAACGGTCCCGGCTGAAGCGTATGAAGATGCGCTTGTTAAGCAGGAGGAGGGCGAGACTCCGGCCGTACGCGACGAGGCGAAGACTCCGGCCAAAAGCGAGAAGACACCCCCTGCCACCACGTCGCCCGCCACGCGCAGTAGCTAGCGAGGAGAGTGACCGTTTCAATTGGCAGTGATACAATCACTAAAAGGGCTCCGGTTGAAAGACCGGAGCCCTTGCTTTTGAAATAGTGGGAATCACGACGGAGCCCCGCAGGGTCAATCGCGGGATGTCGGGCATCACGTTACTTGGGATGGGATTAAGAATGCAAAAAGAAAAGGTTGCGGCTTGAGCCGCAACCTTTGTTCTTTTTATGGTGCCGAAGAGAAGACTCGAACTTCCACGGGATTGCTCCCACTAGACCCTGAACCTAGCGTGTCTACCAATTCCACCACTTCGGCAGGCGAGAGAAGTGTTTATCTGTTCACTGTCTCTTATGCAAGCATTTTTTTATCCGTAAAGGATTTTCGGCCCTGCATCCGCGATGGTGGCGCAACCCGTGAGCACCATGGCCTGCATGAGTTGAGCCTTGATGGCGTCGGCGTAGGTTTCCACGCCTTCCTGAAGTCCACCGAGGGCGGCCACGGAGAAGGGACGACCGATCATGACGCCGTCCGCGCCGAGGGCGATGAGCTTGAGCACGTCCACGCCGTCGCGTACGCCGCCGTCGGCGAGCACGGTCAGGCGGCCCTTGACCTGTGCGGCGATGTCGGGGAGCACCTCGGCAGTGCCGGGACAGTGGTCCAGCACGCGTCCGCCGTGGTTGGAGATGACGATGGCGTCGGCGCCGAGGTCCGCGGCCTGAAGCGCTTCATCCGGGGTCATGACGCCCTTGAGGATGAATTTGAGACCCCAGTCATGCACCGCATCAACGATGGTGTGAATCTCGTCGGCGGTCTTGGGCGAGACCGGGCGGCCCATCTTGCGCAGGGTGATCAGCCCGGCCGCGTCGATGTCCATACCGATGGCGGGACAGCCTGTGGCGTGGGCCTTTTCGAGTTTTTCGTGCAGCTCGCCGCCGTCCCACGGTTTGACGAACGGAATGCCGTGACCGTCGTTGGCGCGGATGGACTCGTTGCCGGACTCGTGGATGAGCGGCGGAACGCCGTCGCCGGTGCAGCCGATAATGCCCTTGCTGCGACAGCCGCCCACGATGGCGTCGGTGTATTCGTTTTCCTCGATCTCACCGCCCATGTTGAAGGACACGCCGCCGATGGGTGCGGCCATGACGGGCATGTCGAGGTCCAGTCCCAGCAGGGTGGTGCTGGTGTCGGGCTCCACGGCGTCGTGAATCAGGCGCATGTTCAGGCGGACCTGTCTCAGGGCCGTCACGTTGTTCATGAACGACGAGCCAGTGCCGAGGCCGCCCATTCCGGGGACTTCGCCAGCGCAGGCTTTCCCGTCGCACACCTTGCAGACGCGGCAGTACCCTTTCATCAGTCCACGCGCCTTGTCTCGAATTTCCTTCATGGCTGTCTCCTTGGTTTAGAAAAGGCTCCAGAGCATCTTGCTGCCCACGAGAAAGAGCAGCAGTGCGAAGATCTTCTTGAGTTTGTCAACTGGCAGGCTGTGTGCCAGTCTTGCCCCGAGTGGGGCGGTGAAAATGCTCATGCTGACGATGCCGAGCAGGGCGGGAAGGTAAATGAATCCCGCCGAAAAATCCGGAAGGTCCGGGTTGCCGAGGCCGCGAACGAGGAAGCCAGCAGACCCGGCTATGGCGATGGGCAGTCCTATGGCTGCCGCGGTTCCGATGGCCTGATGAATCTTGACGTTGCACCAGGTGAGGAACGGCACCGAGAGCGTTCCGCCGCCAATACCCACCAGCGCGGAAAAAATGCCAATACCGTTGCCCGCACCGAACATGCCTGCTGCACCGGGAATGGTTCTCCCGGGCTTGGGCTTTTTGCCTGTGAGCATCTGGAAGGATACATAGTACAGGAAAACACCGAAAAAGCCCTTGAGAAATTCCGTGGGAAGCGAGGTCGCGATGACCGAGCCCAGAAATGTTCCGGTCAGGATGCCCGGTGTAATGGTTTTGAAAACGTTCCAGAGAACCGCGCCCCGCCGGTTGTGGGCCATGAAACTGGAGATGGATGTGAAGATGATGGTGGCGAGCGAAGTGCCGAGCGCCAGATGCATCATCACGTCGTGGGGCACTCCCTGCGCAGTGAAGCAGAAGTAGAGGATCGGGACGATGACGAGTCCGCCGCCGATTCCGAGCAGTCCTGCCAGCACTCCGGCCAGCGCGCCCATGAGCATGTAGGTGAGGAAGACGGTGAGCATTGGGGGCCTCCGGTTATTTCATGACGGTCTGTTCAATTCTGGACAGGTGATTTTCCATGGCCTTGCGTGCGCCTTCCGAGTCGCCGTGCTCCAGCGCCTCGATGATGCTGTGGTGCCCCTGAACCGAGGCGAGGCCGCGTTCCCGGTCTCTTAGCGGCGCGCTTCTGGTGTCACACAGTAGCTCGTGGACAGCGTCGAGCACTTCCAGCACGGCGCGGTTGCCCACTGCTTCCGCAAGGATGCGGTGGAATTGGTCGTCGATGCCGGATTCGTCCTCGCCTGCCAGCACGGCCCGGTGCTGGTCGCAGACCATGGCCTTGAGCTTTTGCAGGTCTTCGGCCCCGATGCGTTTTGCGGCAAGCCCGGCTATCTGCGGTTCCAGCATGTGCCGCAACTCGAATATCTCCGAGATGCGTTGCTTGTGGCGGTTCACGGCCTTGCCGATGTGTTCGGAAGCCTTAGCGATGTCCGGCCCTTCGAAATAGGTCCCATCACCCCGGCGGCTGCGGATGATGCCGGATTCGGTCAGCGAACGAAGCGCCTCCCGGATGCAGTTGCGTGACACCCGGAAGCGTTCTGCGAGAGCGCGTTCGGGAGGCAGCTTGTCTCCCGGCTCGAAACCCTTGTCGCGGATGAGTTCGAGTATCCGCTCGGCAATCAGTTCATATTGAGGAAAGTGCGGCATATTGGTCCAACCAATTTAAAGTTTGGCAGTACCAATACTGTAGGACGTTTCTCATCGCAACCCCTTTTTTCATGGGCCATGGTTGCGTAGAGTGGAAAAAAAGGTGATATAGCGCAGGATACTTGCCATGGGAGGATGTCATGCATGAAACCAGTCTGGGCGGAACGCTCAGGGATTACCTGACTGGCGAAGAGATCGAGGAGACCACCTACGAGGAATTCCGTCAGGCGCTGGCCAAGCTGCTGGTGGAGGAAAAGGGATACCCGAAGGACCGGCTCAGGGCCAAGGTCAATCTCGAATATGTCATTGATGGTGAGAAGTATGACCGCCCTATTGATCTGGTGGTCTACGACGAGGACGACAACCCGATTTTCGTGATCATCTTCTGTTCGGGCGACATTGGAAGCTATGAGCGGGAAACCGTATGCGCCGCGAGGCTCATCGGCGAGATGCCCGCTCCGAACGCATTGGTCACGGACACCATGGACGCCTCTCTGATGGATGTGAAAACTGGCGACTGCATTGCTGGCGGCATGCAGGCGGTTCCTTCATGGGAGGAATTGAAGAAGATGGCCGCCGAAGCGGAACGCACCGCGCTTACCGAGGAGCAGCGGGAGCGTCAGACCCGCATTTTCCATACATACAATGGATTCCTCTTTGGCAGCTGCTGTAGTGAATCCTGTCCGGCACCTAAGAAGTCCGGGGACTAGTCCTCGTCTTCGAGAAAGATGCAATCCCCGGGGCAGCAGGCTATTGCCTCCGCGATCTCGTCGCGCGTGGCTTCTTGCCTGATGAGGAATGGTCGCTCGGAATCGTCGTCCCATCCGAATATTTCGGGGTTGAGGTCCACGCATCCGTAGCAGCCGTTGCATGCTCCGAGGTCTAGGCCGATGTCGTGTTTCTTGCTTTCGGTCATGCATCGATAATAAGCCCGGAACGGGGCTTGGCAATGATTCGGTTAAAGAAATGAGCAGAAACTCTCAGATATACGATTATCTCCAATCATCCGGATGGCTGGAAGTGTCCGGACCCGAGTCCGTGACGTTTCTCGCCGCGGGTGAATACAATGAGAATCATCTTGTGCGGTCCGCGGGCGGTGATTTGTATGTCTTTCGCATCAATCACGGCTCACAGCTCGGTCTTGAGAATCAGGTTGGGTATGAATTCCGGGTGCTTCGCGCGGTGGAAGCGTCCGGCGTGACACCGAAACCCCTTCACGTGGACCCGGCCGGTACGGATGTGTTTCCCAATGGCGTTCTACTCATGGAATATCTGCCGGGAGGGCCACTGGATTACGCTGAGGACTGGCAGGGGGCAGCTCAGGTCTTTTCGGCTGTCCATGCGGTGCCGGTGCCTGAAGGGCTGGTCGTGCAGGCTGACCCGGTGCGGGACATCGCCGCTGAAAGCCTTGAACTGGTGCACCGCTACCCGGATCATCCCAGAAAGCGTGAACGGGACATGATCCTGCGATACCGGGATACTGTGCTTGAATTGGCCGACGAGTCTGCGGACCTGTTCGCCTCGGATCCGTTCTGCGTTGTCAACACGGAGGTGAATTCGGGGAACTTCATAGTGGACCGGGACGGTGAAGGGGCCGGGCCCCGGGTCAAGCTCGTGGACTGGGAAAAGGCAGTGGTCTCAAGCCGTTTTCAGGATATCGGGCATTTCCTCGTGCCCACCACGACCCTCTGGAAGACAGACTTTCGTTTCGACGACGAGGGCAAGCGCGCCTTTGTGAGCGAGTATCGTCAATTCGCCGGGCTGGACATGTCCCTGAGCGACTGTCTTCGTGGGGCGGATGTCATGGAGCGGACCATCCTGCTGCGTGCCATGAGCTGGTGCTTCATGGCCTGGTACGAATACACCCGTCCGGGGAGACTGCTTAAAAACGAGTTCACCTTTGGACGCATTGAACGCTATCTGGATGAAATGGAATGTTTTTTGGCGTTGAAGGGCTGACAAAGACTTATGAGGCGGCACCGGTGCTGGAGGATGTGACCTTCGGCATGGAAAAGGGGGAGATGGTCTCGATCATCGGCCCGAGCGGGGCGGGCAAGACCACGCTGCTCAAGCTGGTGGCGGGGCTGGATAGGCCGACGTCCGGCAGGGTGATCTTTCAGAATGAGCCCTCCCGGGAGAACCCGGTGATCATGGTTTTTCAGGACTATGTGCTTTTCCCATCCATGACGGTCTGCGAAAACGTGGCCTTCGGGCTTCGGGCCAGACGTCTGTCTGGGGACGAAGTCCGGCGCAGAGTCATGGAGGTGTTGGACTACTTCGGGCTTGTCTCCAAGGCCGATGCCTACCCGGAGCATCTTTCCGGTGGTCAGCGGCAGCGCGTTGCCATTGCGCGTGGGCTGGTGGTGAATCCCATGATGCTCCTGCTCGACGAGCCTTTTGCCAACCTTGACCGGAATCTCAAGCTTCAGACCGCCGAATTCATACGGGAAACACAAAGGAATTTCGGAGTGACCACATTGAGTGTCACCCATGATCTGGAGGAGGCCTTTGTCATGTCCGACCGCATCGGGCTGGTCATGGACGGGCGGCTGGTGCAGTTCGGTGAAGCTCGCGACGTCTATTTCAATCCGGTTCACGAAGATGCTGCGCGGTTTCTCGGGCCGCTCAACGTGCTTGAGGGAGAGGTGCTGACCTTGATGGGATGCGAGGGAACACAACGTCGGGCAGTACGGCCGGAATCCCTGCTTCTCCATCCGCGTGAGGACGGCGCGGGGCGGGTGCTGTGCGCGGATTTTGCCGGGCACTTCACGAAATATCTTGTCGAGGTTGGCGATACTGTTATAACCGTTTACGGTACCGATTCCGCCCTGCGCCATGGAGACAGGGTGGCAATTGAAATCATTGAATGAAATTTTTTTTGGGGGGGGGAGTTGATGGCACGGCGTCTGTTAACGGCGGTTTTCGCCGTTCTGCTTATATGCATGGCGGGGTGCGGAGGGCCCGACATCGCGGACGAGGACTGGCTGGAGAAAGATTTCTCCGCAGCCCGGGCAGCCGCGGAGGGCAGTACCGTTCGGTTTTACATGTGGGGCGGGTCGGCCCAGATAAATGAATGGGTGGATACCTATCTGGCCGGAGAAGTTCGTGAAAAGTACGGCATTACGCTGGTGCGGGTGCCCATGGACGCTTCGGTCTTCGTCAACAAGTTGCTGACGGAGAAGGCGGCAGGACGGGAAAAGGGCACCATCGACCTGCTCTGGATAAACGGCGAGAATTTCAAGGCATGCAGGGAAGCGGAAGCGCTCTTTGGGCCCTACGCGGAAAAACTGCCCAACTATAATCAGTACGTCGATAAGGAACTGGCCGCGTATGATTTCGGCTTTCCGGTGGATGGATACGAAACCCCCTACGGCAAGGCACAGTTCGTTTTCGAGTTTGATCCCGAGCGCGACAACGGTCGGCCCGGCAGCTTCGCCGAACTGGAGCAGTGGGTCAAAGAGCATCCCGGAAAGTTCACCTATCCCCAGCCGCCGGATTTCACCGGGTCGGCCTTCATCCGTCAGGCCTTCTACGCCGTCACGGGCGGGGTGGACCAATATCTGAAAGGCTGGGACCAGGACCTCTTTGAACGAAACGCTCCCAAGTTGTGGGAGTACCTGAACCGCCTCGAACCCTATCTGTGGCAGGGAGGCCAGAGCTATCCCAAGGATGTCGCCGCGCTGGACACTCTTTTTGCCCGCGGTGAGGTGGACATCAACATGAGTTACCACCCGATGCATGCGCAGAACAAGATCATGGAAGGGCTGTACCCCGAGTCGGTTAGGACGTTCGTCATGAAAGAAGGGGCGATCTTCAACCTTCATTTCAACGCGATTCCCTTCAACGCTTCGAACAAGGCCGGAGCTATGGTGGTGGCGAACTTTCTCATGAGCCCGGAAGCCCAGTTTTCCAAACTTCGTCCGGAAAACTGGGGCGATTTCCCTGGAATCGACGTGAGCCGGTTGAGTCAGGAACAGCGTGAAGCCTTTGAAAAAGTGGATCTTGGCGAGGCCACCCTCGGCGCCGAGGTGTTGAGCAATGCCGCCGTACCGGAAGTGGCGGCCGAATACGTCGAGGCACTGGAAAAGGGCTGGGAGGAGAATGTCCTGCGCTAGCGCCGGGGCTGGGCGAACGCTTTTCAAGCTTTCGCCGTTGCTCCTGCCGCTTATTGTGCTTTTTGCCGGAGGACTGGCGCTGGCCGCAGCCCAGTCCTTCGGTTTTTTTCTGCCTTTTCCGTATGAAGGCGGGACACTGGATGCCTACCGGAAGCTGCTGGAGCCGCATTACCTCGCCTCGGCAGGGCTGTCCTTCTTCGTGGCCCTGACCTCAGCGGTGATTTCGGTTGCTGTCGGCGCGGTGGTCGCCTACCTGATCTGGCGGCTGCCTGACAGGTTTGAGAGGGCTGTAGTGATCTACAAGGTGCCCCTTATCCTGCCGCACATAGCCGTTGCCTTCATCGTGCTCGTTTTCTGGAGCAAGTCTGGCGTCATAAGTTCCATCGGGTATCACCTCGGACTGGTCGAGACTGTTTCCGAGTTCCCCTCAGTGCTGTTCTCCGGCAATGGCTTCGGGATGATACTGGCCTACATCTACAAGGAAATACCTTTCACAATCCTTCTGACGTACGCTGTGCTGAAGCGAATGAATCCGCAGCAGATCCAGACCGCGCGGATGCTCGGCGCCGGAGAAGGGCGTGTCTTCACCCGTATCGTCCTGCCGCACATGGCCCGTACGCTGCACACCGCTTTCATCATACTGTTTCTATACTCCTTCGGCGCGTTCGACATCCCGTTCCTGCTCGGGGAGAGTTCGCCGGGAATGCTGTCTATCGAGGCTTATAATCTGTATTTCAGGCGAGAGCTTGCCGACCGGCCTGCGGCCATGGCGATCCTGACCTGCATGTTCCTGTTCTCTTTAGGATTCATTTGGCTGTACACCAGAGTTGCCGCGTCCATGAAGTCGAGGGAGCGCAAGCTGTGATGAATCGGGTGGTCTTTCTGCTCATCGGGGTTTTTTCGCTGCTCCCGCTGGCCGTGCTGGGCGTCTACACAGTTGCTCCGGGCTGGTCCTGGCCGCAGTTGATACCGGATGAACTGTCGTACAGGGGCGCGATCTACCTCACGGACCACGCTTTGGATATCGGTTCCAAGCTGCTGTCTTCCATGGCCTACTCACTCTGCACCGTGATGCTTTCCCTGGTTCTCTGCATCATGCCCGCGCATCATTTTGCACGCTGCCGGTTCACCGGGAAGCGGTTTCTGGAAGGGCTGCTGCTGGCGCCTGCGCTGGTCCCGTCCATGACATTCTCCATGGGGGTGCACGTCATGTTCATCCACGCGGGACTCGCCGACACGTTTCCGGGCGTGGTGCTGGTGCTGACGCTTTTCAGCTACCCCTATATGCTCAGGGCGTTGGTGGCGGGGTTTCAGGCCGTGGGGCCCGAATACGAGCAGTGCGCGGCCAATCTCGGTGCCTCGCCGCTACGTATATTCCTGAAGGTCGAACTGCCGCTGTTGATCCCTGCGGTTGTCGCCGGAGCCTCCATTGTATTTCTCGTGGCCTTTTCCGAATACTTCCTCGTTTTCCTGATCGGCGGTGGAGCCGTGGATTCGTATACCGGGTACCTATTCCCCTTCCTCAACTCCTCAGACCGCAGCGTGGGATCTGCGCTGACGCTGCTGTTCCTTGTAGTACCCATCTCCCTGTTTTTCGTGGTTGAATACCTGACGACTCGGGTATATCGTGGTCGCGGAATATATTAGCAGGAAGAATCCATGACTGAAGATACCTACAATATTACACCTCTTTCAGACACTGCCGACGTTGTTCAGGCATGGAGAGACCTTGTGCTGTTCACCGATGCATCGGGGATAGTCACCTGGGTGGAAGGTGAGGGATTGGATTACCTTCCGCGCTCGGGGGAGTCGGGCATTCCCTTCTGGGAGGCTTTGGCTCTCAAGGGGCGTAATCTTGAAGAGGTGCTTGATCGCTTTCCCCCGCAGACCATTCACGAGATATCCTGTTGTGACGGCAGGAGTTTCGTGCTTCGTGTCATAGGGCTGGGCATGGAGCGGGGCGGTGGGTTTATCATCATCGCCACGGACAACCGCCCCATGGAAACGCTTTACGAAAGTTACGAAGAGCGTCTTGAGGACAATATTTCGGCCTGGTCCGATTCCATCACGCTCTTTAACGCCCTGTTTGAAACCGCCAAGGATGCGACATTTCTCATAGACGAGCAGGGGGTTATCCTCGCTGCCAACGCCGCTGCCGCGGATCAGCACGGTGCGGGAGAGCGCAGCTTGACCGGTCGCGACTGTCTTGATCTGGTTGGCAACCGGTACCGCTCGGACCTGAAGCAGGCCATGCAGAACGTCAAGGCGCGTCAGGTATGGACCGAGAAACTCGCGGGAGTGGATGGCGATGGAGACAGCTTTCCGGCCGAGGCTATCCTGCGAAAAGTTCAGTTTTCCGATTACAGCCTGTACCAGCTCATTCTGCATGATCTCTCCAAACAGATGGAGTTGCGGGAGGACCTGCGCGACAAGGAAGCCGAAATTGAAAAAATGGGCATTGCACTGCGTCAGGTCATACGCAGTGTGGAAGAAGAGCGGCAGGAACTGCGCGATCAGATCACCAGTCAGGTCAAGAAGCAGGTACTGCCAGCGCTGGAGCGAATCGCCCGGGAAAAGGCCCCGGAAATACGAGAAGGCTATAGATCCGTTATCGAAGAGCAACTCGTGGACATGACAGGCGATAGTTCAGGCGAACTCGACGCCGAACTGCTGCGATTGTCTCCACGCGAGATGGAAGTCTGCCAGCTTGTGCAGATTGGTAAAAGCGGTAAGGAAATCGCTGAGTTGCTTAATATGTCCTTTGAGACCGTCCAGACCCATCGCAAGAACATTCGCCGCAAGCTCGGCCTTCGCGGAAGCCGCACGACCCTCTCCGGATACCTCCGTCACAAGCCCTCCCTGATGTAAAAATCGGGTATACCCGACTCCCCGACGTATCCCCCTAGTACCCCCTTGTGGGTCGCCGCAAATACTGCTCTTTTGTTTACGCATCGGGCGTAGGGTCCGTTCTGCAGAAATAGGCAGTGAAAAAACGCCCGTAATGCAGAATTTGATGTTTGGAAAGATGCTTTGAATGCATCTTTCATATGAACGGACTCTCCATGCTTCTTTCCCCAAGGGGTCATATCGTTCACCGCTGACAAAGACTTGATTTTCAGTCCAGAGGTCATTCAAAGGTGAAAAGGGAAACCCCTTAAATAATCCGGAGTTGTTATGAAGTATCGTCTTCGCTTTCTGGCCGCTATGCTGGCCTCTCTTTTTGTACTCTCTCTTGTTGGCTGTTCCGAAGAAAAGGTTGATTCCCTGAGCCGCGTCGAAAAGGCGGGTGAGGTGAGCTTTGCCATGAGCGGCGGATATCCCCCGTTCAACTTCTACAATACCGAAAATCAGCTTGTCGGATTTGACGTGGACGTGGCCAAGGAAGTCGCCAAGCGCATGGGCGTGGAGCTCAACCCAGTGACCACCGAATGGAGCGGCATCATCGAAGGCCTGCGCTCCGGCGCCTATGACGGCATCCTGGGTAGTATGGCGGTTACCCCCGAACGACAGAAGGTCGTGAATTTTTCCGATCCTTACTATTACTCCGGCGCGCAGCTGGTGGTTAAGGAAGGATCCCCGTTTGAATCTGCCGAAGATATCAAGGGCAAGATCGTCGGTGTCGTGACCGGCACCACCTTCGCGAATGACGCTGAGAAACTCGGTGCAGGCGAAGTGAAGCTGTACAAGGACGACACTCAGACCCTGACCGAATTGGCCAGCGGCGTTGTTGATGCCGTCATCACCGACCGCGTGGTGGGCGTCAATGCCATGAACTCCGGCAAATTCGACATTGAACTGCTGGGCGCTCCGCTTCGCAGCGAAGACATTGCCGTGGCATTCAAGAAGGAAGACGACACGCTGCTGAAGAAGGTCAACGAAGTTCTCGCCGAGATGCATGAGGACGGCACCCTGACGCACTTCAGCCGCAAGTGGCTCAACACCGACATCACCACCAAGTAGTTCCGACCTCTTTACGACGATATGCGCGGGTGCGGCTACGGCCGCACCCGACTCACACTACCTGACACACACGGATAACAACCATGTACTTCGACATCACCGTGCTTCCGAAGTACCTGCCCTACTTCCTGCCCGCCGCATGGATGACCCTCAAGGTCACGACGCTGGGCATCCTGCTGGGGCTGGGACTCGGACTCGGAACATCGTTTCTGCGGATATCCGACAAGCGGATACTGAACCTTCCCGCAAGGGCCTATATTTACCTGATCCGCGGAACGCCGCTCCTGCTGCAGCTGCTTTTCATCTACTTCGGACTTCGCAGCCTTGCGGGACTGAGCGCCATGACCTCGGCGGTGCTGGCACTCGGCGTTCACAACGGCGCCTATATCGCGGAAATCTTCCGCGGTGCGATCGTCTCGGTTTCAGGCGGCCAGATGGAGGCGGCCCGCAGTCTCGGAATGCCGTACTCGAAGGCCATGATCCGCATCGTGCTGCCGCAGGCTTTCAAACGCGCCATTCCGTCACTGGGCAACCAGTTCATCATCGCGCTGAAGGATTCCTCGCTGGCCAGTACCATCACCATCAACGAGCTGTTGCTCAAGTCCCAGCAGCTGGCTTCGTCCAACTTCATGATGATGGAAATGCTGTTCATCGCGGCGCTGTTCTACCTTTTATACACCGCCATCTTCAGCTGGCTCTTCAGCCGTATGGAAGCCAAGCTGGATGTGAGCAACGCATAGGAGAATATGATGCAGGAATCTCCGGTCATAGAAATATCAGGCCTGAACAAGTGGTTCGGTGAAAATCATGTGCTTAAGGGTATCGATCTGGATGTGAACCCGTCCGACGTGGTCGTGGTTATCGGCGCCAGTGGATCCGGCAAGAGTACGCTGCTTCGCTGCGTCAACCACCTCGAGACCTTTCAGGAAGGGCAGATTCAGGTCAGCGGAGAGCTGGTCCGCGACGATGAACGTTTCATCAACGCCTTGCGCGCCAAAGTGGGCATGGTGTTCCAGCACTTCAATCTTTTCCCGCACATGACCGTGCTGGGAAACGTCATAGAAGGCCCGACGCAGGTTCGCGGCATCTCCAGAAAGAAGGCCAAGGAAGTTGGCCGCTACTATCTGGATAAGGTGGGGATGGCGGAAATGGAAGATGTCTATCCCGAAACCCTCTCGGGCGGTCAGAAACAGCGCGTGGCCATCGCCCGCGCACTGGCCATGGAGCCTGAAGTGATGCTCTTCGACGAACCCACCTCGGCGCTCGACCCCGAACTGGTCGGGGAAGTGCTGTCCGTCATGCGACAGCTCGCCGAGGACGGCATGACCATGATGGTCGTCACCCATGAGATGGGATTCGCCCGTGAAGTGGCGGACTCCGTGGCATTCATGGAAGAAGGCGTCATCCTGGAGAAGGATTCCCCGGAAAGGATCTTCGACGCACCTGTTGAGGAACGCACGCGGGAATTCCTGGGCCAAATCTTATAACAGGAGGAAATACTATGAAAATATTCACTAAACATCAGCAGGAACTCGCAGAGAACCTCGGTGAGAACGCTTCCAGGTCCGACTGGACCGATTGGAAGTGGCATATCCGCCATTCCATCAATAACGCGGACGATTTTGAGCGCGTGCTCGGCATCACTTTTAGCGACAAGGAAAAGCGCATCTACGAAAGAACGCTGCGCAAGTTTCCCATGTCCGTGACGCCGTACTATCTCTCGCTCATCGATGCGAACGACTACAAGAACGACCCCGTTTTCCTCCAGTCCTTTCCGTCCCCGGACGAACTGAAGATCGGCCGCTACGACATGTCCGATCCTCTGCACGAGGACGAGGACAGTCCGGCGCCGGGTATCACGCACCGGTATCCGGACCGCGTGCTGCTGCATGTGAGTAATACCTGTTCCATGTACTGCCGCCACTGCACCAGAAAGCGCAAGGTCGGCGACGTGGACTCCATTCCCTGCCGCGACGAATTGGAGCAGGGCATTGAATACATCCGCAACACGCCGCAGGTGCGCGACGTGCTGCTCTCCGGCGGTGACCCGCTCATGCTCTCCGACAAGCGTCTGGACTGGATCCTGACCCAGATCGGCGAAATCGAGCACGTGGACGTGATCCGCATTGGCACCCGTATGCCCGTCGTGTTGCCTTACCGCATCACCAACGAGCTGGTGGAAATGCTCAAAAAGCATCATCCGCTGTGGATCAACACCCACTTCAACCACCCGCGCGAACTGACGGCTTCCTCCCGCCGTGCTCTCAAGCGTCTGGCGGATGCCGGTATCCCGCTCGGTAACCAGACCGTGCTGCTGGCCGGCGTGAACGACTGTCAGCGTCTGATCAAGACCCTGAACCAGAAGCTGGTCAAGAACCGCGTGCGCCCGTACTATATCTATCAGTGTGACATGTCCGAAGGACTGACACACTTCCGTACGCCGGTGGGCAAGGGCATTGAGATCGTGGAAAGCCTGCGCGGCCACACCAGCGGGTTCTCCGTGCCCACCTACGTTGTGGACGCGCCGGGAGGCGGCGGCAAGATCCCCGTCATGCCCAACTACGTGGTATCCTGGGGCGCCAACAAGGTGGTTCTCAGGAACTATGAAGGTGTCATCACCACATACAACGAACCGGAGTCCTACGAGGCGAACTACTGCGACCGCGAGTGCGCCAAGTGCAATCTCCAGCTCAAGGAAGAGGATGCCGAAGAAAAGGCCATCGGTATCGAAAAGCTCCTTTCGGACTGGGACGATACCACCAGCCTGACTCCGGAGAACAACGAACGCATGGAGCGTCGTGACGATGTTGCCTGATTCAATAATGAAGATCGGTTCCTCGCAGGTCCAGCACGGGCCTGCGAGTGACCGGGTCTACCTCATGAAACTCGACGATGCCGATATGCCCGGTATCGTGGACCGGCTGGACGAGCTGGCCAGCGAAATGGGGTACACCAAGATATTCGCCAAGATTCCGGCCGCAGCCCTGCCGTGGTTCCGCACGGGCGGTTTCGTGACTGAAGCCTATGTGCCGCGCATGTACCGCGGTGAATCCGCAGGCTGTTTCATGAGCCGCTATCTGGCCAAGGACCGCGCCGTGCCGGGCAATGAAAAGCTCATCTGCGACGTACTCGACGTGGCCGAGGACAAGGCCTGCTCGCCGCTGGCTCCGGCTGTGGACTGCTCGGAGGTGCGCAGAATGGGACCGGAGGATGCGGAAAAGATGGCCGAGGTCTATGCCGCGGTCTTTGAATCCTATCCGTTCCCCATCACCGATCCCGGCTTCATTCGGGAGTCCATGGAAGATGACGTGGCGTTTTATGGCGTCATGTCGGAGCGGGGCATCGAGGCGCTTGCTTCGGCGGAAAAGGATCCGTCATGGCTTTGCGCGGAAATGACCGACTTTGCGACCCTGCCGGGCAACCGGGGCAAGGGGCTCGCAGGAAAACTGCTGGCGCGAATGGAAAGTGATCTTGCCGAAGAGGGATACTGTACCGCCTATACTATCGCACGCGCCTGGAGCTTCGGGATGAACGCCGTTTTCGCCCGAGCCGGATATCGACACGCAGGGGTTTTGCCCAACAACACGCAGATCGGCGGTACGCTGGAGAGCATGAATGTCTGGCACAAGCAGATCTCCGCTCGGTAAAGGGCCAACCTTTCGGTTTGACTACACCTACTCGGTATGGTGGAACCTGCTGCTCATCTCAGTGGGTTCCGCCATTGTTTCGTGGGGCGTCAAGAGCCTTGCCAACCCGCATGAATTCATCCCCGGCGGCATGTTCGGTCTGTCCTCGCTCATGTACTACTGGACGGGCTGGCTCAACCCGGGCCTGCTGTTCTTCATCCTGAGCGTCCCCATCTTTCTTTTGGCGTGGGTGAAGGTCAGCAAGCGTTTTTTTCTTTATAGTGCCTACGCGACGTTTGCCGCCACGGCGTTCTACGAGATCATCAATATCCCCATTCCGGTGCAGAATCATGTCTATGCGTGCGTTTCGGCGGGGGTGATGATCGGTTTCGGGGCGGGGATAGTGCTGCGTTCGCTCGGCTCCAACGGCGGGCTGGACGTGGTGGCAGTCTACCTTTACCAGCGCTACAACATCGGCATCGGGAAGGTCTACCTGACCTTCAACTCCATTCTGTTTGCCACCAGTCTGGCGCGCGTTTCGCTGGATACCATCGTGGCCTCCATCATCATGGTCTTCATTACGGCCATGACCGTGGATCAGACCCTGTCCATGTTCAACCAGAGAAAGGTCGTGTTCATCATTTCGGACATGGCCAACGAGATCAGCGACTGCATCCTGACCGAACTGAGGCAGAGCGCTACGTTCCTCTATGGCTTCGGTGCCTATACCCGCAAAGAGAAGAACGTGCTCATGACCGTGGTCAACAACGTGCAGCTCAAGAAACTTGAGGAAATCACTTTTTCCAACGACCAGAACGCGCTGTTCATCGTGGAAAACACCTTCTCCGTACTCGGGTCCAGTTTCTCGCGACGCAAGATTTACTGATCCGCCCGGTCGAGGGTGTGCAAAAGAGCCATTGCGGTCCGGCTGCCGATGAACCGCTCCTGAGTCGGTACCGGACCAAAATGATAAGGGCGATCCCCATGGGGATCGCCCTTTCTTTTCTTCTTATGGCTTCGACGCGTTAGCGGTAGTACAGGTTGCGTCCACCGATGGTCAGGAAGGCCTGATGCAGGTTCTTCCGTGCGTCGCGGCGGTCCCAGATGCCCTGAATGTGGCCGCGGGAGAGCGCCCTGAAGCAGTTATGATAGTCCGGCGGGATGTCGAGGCCGGTGGTCTCCTTGATGACGCCGGGACCCGCAAAGCCGAGGCGCGAGGAACGCACGGCGTATTGGTAGGGCGAGCAGCCGAGGAAGCTGGCCACCGGTCCGGCGTATGAGTTGGTGTCGTAAAGGACGATGTACAGGCCACCTGCCTCGATGTAGTTGCGGACCGCCATGGTCACGCGCGGCATCTGGATGAGGCCGTTGACCCCTTCCTGAATGCGGATGCCTGCCGTGCCATGCACGTAGGCGAGGAAGGGCTGGTGCTTTTTCTGCGCCAGTTCCAGTGCACGGATGAGTTTTTCACCCTCGGCCGCGCCCACGGAACCGCCACGGAAGGGGGCGGTCAGCATGCCGCAGGTCAGGCGCATGCCTTCCAGCTTGGCGTGGAAGGTCACGCAGGAGCTCTGCTGGCCGGTCTTTTCCTTTGCGGCGTCAATGCGTTCGTCGAAGTTGGGGAATCCGGTGGGGTTGCCTGCCGAGATGTTCTCGTTGAATTCCACAATGGAGTTTTCATCAAAAACGTTGGCAAGGAACCACTGGTATTCCATGGGGAAGTGGTATCCGCAGTGCGGGCAGACGCCGCCGTAGTCGTTGAACAGGTCTCGGGCCCAGATGTCGAGGCAGCCGCGTTTGGCAGCGTGCGGACAGGTGACCTCTCGGTCGCTCTTGGCCTGCGGGCTGATGTATTCCCGGGTGGTCTCGATTATGGCGGCGGGCTTTCCGGGAGCGGAGAGGCCGGTAAGCTCTTTCTCAACTTGACTGTCTCCGCTCTTGCCCATTCCGGCCAGCCCCTTCACACGGTTTCCGATGGAGGTGAGCTTGCCGGTGACCACGTGCACTTCGTCGGTGACTTCGTCCACGAGACGCGCGACCCTGTCCTGCAACGGCTTGACGATGCCGTAGCGCATGACGGAGTAGGTGTTGGATATAAAGCCCGAGCGCGCGGCGCTGAGTTTCTCCAGCATGGTGCGCTGGTCCTTGAATGCGTGCTGCGCCATGCGGCGGTACTTCTTGTGGCGGCGTTGAACCAGACGGTGCCGGGCGCGTTCGCTGAGATCCCAGCGGACGATGATGTCCGGGTCCTTGCGATACAGGCGCATGGCCAATCCGCGAAGCAGGCGGATGCCGCGGACGCTCAGGGCCACTTCGTCAGTGGCGCGAATCACGCGCTGGCGAAGGGACTTGTAGAAGTCGAAGCTTTCCGCACGGGCGCCCAGCGGCGGTTCCTGGATGATCTCGTCAATGTATCCGTTGCGCAGGTTGTCCTGCGCGGTGATCTGCTGGGCGGAGGCGCATTTTTCGATGAGTTCGCGGCTTGCGCGCTGGGGCGGGCGAATGCGTCCTTCGATGGCGGCGGCGCCTTCGGGCGAGATGACCGAGTAGTAACCGTGGGAGAACATCAGGCGCTTGTCGGCCATGCCGATGGCTTCCGCACCGCCGGAGCCGCCTTCGGAGAAGATGGCGACCACCGGGACGGTGAGACCGCACATTTCATAGATGTTCTCGGCGATCTGCTGGGCCGCTCCGGGGAAGTCTTCCACGGGATAGGAGCCGGGCGTGTTCACGTAGGCGTGCACGGGGATGTTTTCCCGCGCGGCGACTTCCATGTACTTGAGCGCCTTGTAGTTGCCCCACGGTTTGATGGAGCCGCCGTTGCGGAACTCCTCGCCGTGGCCTTTTTCCTGCCCCACGACCATTACGGGCTGGTTGATCACCTTCTTGCCCTTGCGTCTGGTGACGTAGGCTCGGGCGATGACCATGCCGGGGTCGATGGAGTGCTCGTCCTGCCCGCCGATCTCGTTGTAGTTGTCGTAGACGTTCTCAAGAATATCCTTGAGGCTCACGCGTTGTGGATGG
The DNA here is from genome assembly GCF_000375485.1 of Desulfovibrio oxyclinae DSM 11498. NCBI lineage: Bacteria > Pseudomonadati > Thermodesulfobacteriota > Desulfovibrionia > Desulfovibrionales > Desulfovibrionaceae > Desulfovibrio > Desulfovibrio oxyclinae. Next base: position 397,190 of record NZ_AQXE01000001.1, read on the forward strand.
CGCACTATGCGCACCTTGTCCATGGCGGTGAGCTTGCCGTCGTTGAGCTCCTCGAAAGCGCCAAGACGCCGTTCGAACCCTTCCAGCGTTTCCACGGCCTTTTCCTCGGACAGTCCGGGATTCAGCTCGTTGAAGCGGGTGATTTTGTCCAGTAGGGCGTCGAGCTCCGGCAGGTTCCTGCCTTCGAGTATTTCTCTTGCGTAACTGGCGCGCTGCTGCAGCGCCTCGCGTTTCTTCTCTGCGTTCATCGGATCAGAATTCCAGAAGGTTTTCCGTCTTCCTGAGCAGGAAGGGGATGTTTGTCTTCATGGGCTGGCCGGATGCGTCGACACCTTCAAGGGTCAGATTCTTCAGGAACTCAACGCCGCGTTTCTTGGCGTGCTCAAGGTCCTCGCCCCAGATGATGGCCAGCGCGAGGTTCGGGTCGTATTCCGTGGGAATCTGGTAGTGCCGGTCGCGGGGAACGTGGGTGTGCATTTCCACCCAGTCGGCCTCCTTCCAGTCGAATTTTTCAATGCGGCCCACCCATGGGGCGAAGCCGTTTTCGGTGTCCTCGGCGATGATTCGGTACTCGATGCCGACGCCGTCAAAGCCGACGTTGTCCTGAGAGTATCCGAGCGCTTCGCCGAGCCCGACGCGGACCTGTTCGCGGATGAGGTTCACGTCGGCGTTGCCGTTTACGTCGGCAATACAGGCGGATACGCCGTTCTCGACCTGAATCCGTGTGTTGACTTCCATCAGGAAGGGTTCACCTGCCGGGGTGACGATCCACTCCCATGTTCCGACGTTGTCGTAGCGGACTTCCTTGGCGATGCTGAGGGAGTGGCGCACGATGTCGTCGAGAACCTTGTCCGCGTCGAAGGCATAACCGATGTCCGCGGAACGGAAGCCGGGCGCCACCTCGATGCGCTTCTGCAATCCCGGGCTCTGCACGGAGCAGTTGCGGGTGCCGAAGTGGACCGGGTCTTTCCCGTCGCGGTCCGCGATGACCTGAACTTCAAGGTGGTTGAAGTCGAAGATTCGCTGCTCGATGAGTACGCCTTCGTCATTGAAGGTTCTCAGCGAGTAGTTGCGAATGCGGCGATAGGTCTGGCGGAAGCGGGCCATGTCTTCGACTTCGTCGATGCCCATTCCGCCGCCGCCCGCGGAGGCCTTGACCAGAACAACCGGACGCTTGACGCCCATCTTTTCCTGAAAATCGAACAGGCTCTGGGCGATGGTCTCGGCTTCCAGCTCGTCGTAGATGGGGCGGTCGGAACCGGGAACCGTCGGGACGCCGAGCTTTCTGGCGATGCGTTTGGTGTTGATCTTGTCGCCCAGATCGCGAATGACATGCCAGCTTGGGCCGATGAAGATCATGGGCCTGTCGCGTTCGGTCACTCGGCGGGCGAAGCGGTAGTTTTCCGAGAAAAAGCCGTAGCCCGGATGGATTGCCGTGGCACCGGCCTTGTCGGCGACGGAGAGAATGTCGCCGGCATCGTTGTAGTTCTGAATGCGATAGGCCGCATCGTCGCCGCCCAGCTTGCGGGCCATTTCCACGTGGCCGGAATCCTTGTCCTCGGCAGTGTAGACAGCCACGCAGGGTATTCCCAGGTCGTTGCAGGCCTGCATGATCCTGACGGCGATTTCGCCTCTGTTGGCTATGAGTACTTTATGCTTGTCTTCCATAATCTCAAGGGGATTGGGTTCATGATGCCCGTTCGGGGATTGACGAGCTTGATTTGATAGCTCTTATCAAAGCTTCTGGCAAACTTTTTTGTGGTTTGAAACAGTCATTTCATTCAACTTTTTCCAAACGGTAAATACTGGGTCTGCTGAAATCGTTGACGAAAGGGAGCTATGTTGCAGTTGTGAATCGCAGGGGTGGGGAATGTCTTTAAAACGTGAAAAAGTCAAGCGGACTGGATGCCGCAAAAGGTGAACAAGTGTTGGAAAACAGGTGCTCAGGACAGAGAATTGAATGGAAAGAGCTTTTTGCCGGTGACGAATGAAAAGGCCGCTCCGGAGGGAGCGGCCTTGAATCATGCGGCTGACGTTTGAATTAGTTGAACATTCCTTCAAGGCCTTCCTTGGCGTCCTTCATGAGGTTGCCGCCCTGCTCGGATCCGCTCTTGAGGGCGTCGCTACCCTTCTTGAAGGCTTCGGCGCCGCGCTTGAGCGCTTCCTGCGCCTTCTTGCCGATTTCCTGTGCCGCTCCGCTCACGGAACCGCTCACGTTCTGGCTGAGTTCCCTGAGGATGCGCTGTACCGCTTCCGCGGGGGTGGTGCGCTTCTCCTTGCCGATGTCGCGCATTTCAATGTCCGGCACCGGGATGGAGACGCCCTTGTCACCGAATATCTTGGTCAGATTGCCTCCCACGGTGACGGTGGCGTTCTTGACCAGCAGATGGTTGATCTGGATGGCCTTGGAGGGTTTCTTTTCGCCTTCTTCCGTCTTGGCAGGCTCCTGTTTGTCTTCGCTGGCCACAGCCTTCTTCACGTTGGCGATGATGGCCTTGAAGTTGTCGGTCTTGCCCTGCTTTTCATAGGTAATGTGCGGCGAAAGAATCACAACGTCTTCAATGATGATCTTGTCCTTGGTCAGGGACTCCTTTTTCACCTTGATCTTGATGGTATCCACCGAGAATGCTTCGTCGGTTTTGAAGCCCTTGGGATTACCAAGGAGGAAATCGTTCAGCTCGCCGGAGCCCGAAAGGAAGGAGATGTCGGCCGACCCGAGGCGAACTTCGGTTCCGGTGAATTTCGGCCCGAACTCCTCGGTGGCGGTCTTGATCAGCGTGCCGAGGTTGAGGATCGCGAGGACCACGAGAACGATGATGGCGAGCACCGCTCCCGCTGCGCCGTAAGTGATGAATTTTTTCATGGGGACTCCTTTTGCTGCGAATTGGTTGCGATATCATAGCCCGTGCCAATGATCTTGGCAATATGGGTTTGAAAAAAAGAGGGTTACTTTTCGTCGGGCAGGCGAATGAGCGGCGGATCGCGAAAATGAACCAGTGACTGCGGCGCGTCCGATGGTAGACCAGTGTCGAGATTTGGTCCGATGCGATCCGTAAGCGCGCTGTCCTGTTCCAATGCGTTCCACAACTTCTGCGTGTCCTTGCGGGCCTTATCCAACAGGTCGGAAAAGCGGTGAATGCGAGCCTGTCCGCTTACCGGATGCACATACCCAACGGCACCGGACACGGTTTCGCGTTGTTGCAGCCACTGGGGTGAGCGGAGCAGGGTGGTTACTTCGCGCACGGTGTCCGGCAGTAGTTTCCAAAACGTGTATGTCAGTCGAGGAAGCAGAGGGGCTACTGTCATTCGCTGGATCAGCGCATAGGTCTTCAGGCAGTCGTCGAACCAGCCGCGAAGCATTTCTCCACTGACACCGCACCACCCGGCAAGGGTGTCCGAGGCCCATGTATGATGGAATCCCGAGTTAAACGATGCGGAGAGTCTGCCGACCATATCCGAGCTACGGGGCGTGCGGGCGAAGTTCATGTCCAGAAGTGTTTCAAGCGCGCGGTGCCGTTGACGTGCCTTGGAGCGGCGTTTCGGGTCCCGGCTGTCGTAGTTGCCGGTGACGCTCCAGATGAAAGGATGCGTGGCCGCATCCAGACAGATATGAGAGGCCATACCCGCCATAAGCGCAAGGCCTTCCGGGGTACCGACCCGCTGCACATGGGCGGCCTGCACCCTGAGAAGCTCATAGGAGTCCGCACCGTCCTTGCCATGCAGCATTCCGGCCAGACGGGTGGCTTTCTCATGCGAGTCCTCGTCAGGACTTTTGCGCATATAATACAATATATCATGAAAGACGCTGCCGAGCATGAGGGCTTCGGGGTGCGAGCGCGCGGCCTCGGCAATGGGGCCTGATCCGGATTCGGCAGCATCAACAGCCAGTTGGAAATGAAGCATTTCTTTGGGCATTCAAACTCCTCTTTACGTAGGCACTGTAGCTGTTTACAAAAAATGTCGCAAAGAGAACAAGGAGGATCATCATGGTCGATTTCATCAAGAAAAAATACGAAGTGGAAGCGCCGGACGAGAAAAAGGTATACGGCAAGGGCGAGCGTCGAGAAGATTACGATGCGGCCTGGAAGAGTTCATCCCGCCATTTCCTCGTGGGACTCCCCGGTTCAGGACGACGTGAACTGGCCGGATTGATGGGGGAAAAGCTGGAACTGCCCGTGGCCCATGCGGCGGACGCCGCAGCCGCGAAACAGGTGTGCGAAGGTGGTTCAGCAGTGGTGGTCGTGGATGCCGCCGTGTTTGACGATCCTGAAACGGCGGCAATCATAAACCGCAGCGGCAAGGTCTTTTATCTCATGACGGACGCGAATACCTTGGCGCGGCGGCTGGTGGCACGCGGTGAGGCGGCTGACGAAGAGACCGTCTGGCAGGACCTTTGTTCGAAGCTCGAAAAATACGAACCTCTGTTCATGGGCAGCCTGCATTTCATCCTGCAGGGCGTGGCCGACCCCGCCGATCTTCTGGACGATGCGCTGGAAAAGGTGGCGTGGTAGCCTAGTTCTGGTGACGCTCGATTTCGATATCCAGCGAGCGCAGGGTGATGCGCATGTCTTCAAGCAACCAGAACAGGGACATGATGATCGCAATCAGGCCGCCGATGAAGCATATCTCCACAAGGGTGGTCAGGCCAAGGCCGAAGATCTGTTCCGCGAAAAGAAGCAGTGTTACGGCGCAGATGAGGCTGATGGCGAGCAGGGCCAGTGCGATGGCGCGGCGTAGAATCGTGCAGCGACGTCGCAGGACCGTGATCTGGCTTTTGAGGAAGTCGCGGTCTTCACCTTCGGCTCTGTCCATTTCGGCCAGCAGCTTTCGGATGAGGTCCGTGGGGCGGCCGATGCGGTTTGTCATGGAGAGTACCAGCAGGCCGATGCCGGAGATGAGCACGAAGGGTGCTATGGAAGCCTGAAGAATCGGAATGAGTGTCGTAATGTCCATGGCCGAGGTAGTTATGCCCGGCCCGCTTGTTCGTCAAGAAATAAAGAGCCTCTGAACCATGTCTGTTTTTCAGGCCCGGCTGTGGGGGGGTGACGGGCAGGGGCTTTTCGGTGTATTGGACGCGGATACAAATACCAAGTGAGGTCGTAAATGCCCCAGAAACCGTTGCGTGTGGAGTTACTGTCGCACACGCCTGACCCATTATCATTAATATATGCCTCTTTCCGCCAATGTTACCACGCCGGGTTCGTGGCCGACATGTGGCCCAAGCTGCTTGCCGGTGAAATTGAGCGTGAGAAGCAGGCGCAGTTTGTGAGTTCCGTGCTGGAATCCGGCCATGACAGCCCGGTGGAGCACGTCAGCTTCACCTTTGCGGTGGAAGGGATCTCCCGTGCCTGTTCACATCAGATAGTGCGGCATCGCATTGCTTCGTATTCTCAGCAGAGCCAGCGATACGTGACGGATACCATGGATTACGTGATTCCGCCCGCCATCGAGAAGATTCCAGAAGCCAAGGCCCGGTTCGAGAAGTTCATGGAGGACGTCTCTGAAGCGTATGGCGATCTTCGCGATATTCTGGTCGAACATGGGCGCGAGTCCAAGGCTAACGAGGATGCGCGTTTCGTATTGCCTCAGGCTGCCGAAACAAAGATCGTGATCACCATGAATTGCCGTTCCCTGCTGCACTTCTTCAACCTTCGCTGCTGCACTCGGGCGCAGTGGGAGGTCCGCAAGGTGGCCGACGCCATGCTGCGTGAATGCCGGAAGGCGCTCCCCGCCATCTTCGACGCGGCTGGCGCCCGGTGTGAACAGCTTGGCTATTGCCCTGAGTCCGAGCGCTTTGCCTGCGGCCGGTATCCAACTCGGGCAGAGTTGCTGAACAAGGCTTAGTGAGTTTCCTTTGAATGCGCGCATTGCGGCTTTCCCATACGGGAGAGCCGCTTTTTTATGGCGGTTCAAATCAGGGCAGGTTGTTGAAATTTGCAGTAAGAAACAGGTTTGAACATGGAATGTAGACAGTTTAAGGGTTTAGAGTTTCTGTGCCGTAGATAGGAATCCAATCGTGAAAAAAGATTAAGTGTTTTATTACGAGTAGTTATGGATTTAAAAATATTTTAGAAAATTGGCTGTCAAGGGGGTTGTGTCCATAAAAAGTTTTCGTGCTATGAGAAAAAGAATCTGAGAGTGAGAAATTCGAAGAAAATCAATTTTACCCCTGTGGAAAAAATCTCCCAACACTGTGAGAGGCGGTTAGGGTTTTTTCCCGTTCAATTGCGAAAACCCTTGCGCTCAGGGCGTTTCACGGGGTTGTCACAAAAGCCTTGAGCCACAAGGGTTGAGTACTTTTATTTATTTATTTCAATGGTTTGATTTTATGGCCCCAGCTGTAGATAATCTTTTTCCGTTCCAGTGCTGGGCGATGCTCACTGTGATTGCCCGAACATGGTGTCTAGCCTATTAACCATCTCCATGATGAAGACTGCGTGCAATCAAATCCTTCACAATCTCGAAAAGAACCTCGCTCCGAGCGTATATGAGCTATGGGTGAAGCCTCTGTCCTGCGAAGTGGAGGGCAAGAAGCTGAGCCTGACCGCTCCCAACGCCTTCGTGGCCAACTGGGTGCGTGACAAGCTGATGAAGGATGTCCGGATTGCTGCCGTCGATGTGCTCGGCGATGAAGCCGACGTGGAGGTTCTGGTCCGCAAGAAAGCGGATAAGCCCAAAGCCGAGACCAAGCCCAAGCAGCTCGGTCTTCCCATTGTGCACGTGCCGGAGACGAAAAAGACTCAGGCGCACAATTGGCGTTTTTCCTTCGACGAATTCGTAACCGGACCATCCAACCAGCTTGCCTGTGCCGCCAGCCAGACCCTGTGCGACACCTCGTTCGACGCTGAGAATCTTTTCCTGCATTCCGGTCCCGGCCTTGGCAAGACCCACCTGCTTCAGTCCATAGGCAGGCGTCTTTGCGAGGTCTCCAACAAGAAATCCGTGAACATCGCCTGCCTGTCGGGTGAAGAGTTCGCCAACCGACTCGTTCTCGCTCTGCGCGCCAAGCGCATGGACGAGTTCAAGGCCCGTTTCCGCGAAAAGGCCGACGTGCTGTTGCTTGAGGACGTGCATTTCTTCCAGAATAAGGAGAAGATGCAGAACGAGCTGCTCGGCACCGTCAAGGCGCTTCGCGAGCGTGGTTGCAAAGTGGTGCTTACCAGCTCCTTCCGTCCCCGGGAGATGAGCAATATCGACGATCAGCTGCTTTCCCGGTTCACTTCAGGATTCGTGGCCTCCATCGACAAGCCCGACTTCGAGACCCGCCGCCGCATCGTTGAGCACAAGGCCCGCAAGATGAGCGTGCAGGTGCCGGACGATGTCTCCGAGTTGCTTGCCGAGCGCATCGTGTCCGACATCCGCCAGCTTGAGAGTGCGCTGAACAACCTCGTGTTCAAGGCTCGCCTGCTCAACACCGGCGTGAGCACCGACATGGCCTGGGAAGTTCTCGAAAACTACGCTATTGAGAATCCGTCCCCGGACTATGATTCCATCATCAATTTCGTGTGCCGCTACTACGGTTTGTCCGACCTGCAGCTCAAATCCCGCAGCAGGAAGCGCCAGATCGTGACCGCGCGCAACACCGCGTTCTACCTTGCCCGAAAACACACCGAAATGTCTCTCAAGGACATCGGCGAACGTCTTGGGCGCAGGCACTCCACGGTGCTTAAAGGTATCACCAACGTTGAACGCGAAATATCCGTCCAGACCCCTCTGGGCCGCCAGATCGAAAAGGCGGTCACCACCCTGACCAACTAGGCTGAAAGGCCCCTCTCTACTCGTAACGGTGAAGGCGCTTGCGTGCCTGATCCGGGTCCATGCCGCGTTTTGTCGCGATGATTTCGAGGTTCTCCTCGGCATCGGATTCACGGATGTAGAGGGGGGCTATGTCTTTGGTGGAGAAGAGTGCTTTTGCTGACGCTTCAAGCATGGAATGCCCTGTAGGGGTGTCGTGGACAGGGGGTAGAATCGAGATGCCTTCCTGTGAAAGCTGCTCGAAAACCTCCGGGTTTTTCCTGACACCGCTTCCGCATACATGCGCCGGACCGGAAGATGCGATGAGAGCCGCCGCCTCCGTAGCCCTGCAGGCTGCAACAGGCGCGATGGGCTGTCCGTTGTCGAAGCTTTGCAGATACACCTGACCCCGGCGGGCATAGGTCGTTACGTAAAGCGTCCCCGTCAGGATGGGGGAGAGGGGGGCCGCGATCAGTGGAAGCAGTTTCAGACCAGCAACAGGCAGGGCATTGCCTGCGGCGAATCCGGCTGCCGCGGCGATGGTGAGCCGCAGGCCTGTGAAGCTTCCCGGTCCCCGCACGCAGGCTACTCCCGTGATGTTGTCCGGAGTCAGTTCCAGCCCTTTGAGCATGGAATCGATGGACGGGGCGATGAAGCCCACGGAGCGTCCGGGCACCGTCCACTCCTGAGAAGCCAGAAGGGTGGTACCGCTTTCTTCGACCTTTCCAATGGCCAGCTGAAGGCGTTCCTCGCACCCGTTGAGGACGAGGATGTGGCCCTTGAGATTATGAGAGCAGTCTGCGGATGTCATTGAATATCGCGAAAGCCATGAGGGTCAGCAGGAGAAGCAGCCCCACCCGGGTCGCTGCGGCGCGCCAGCGCTCATCAACGGGCTTGCCTTTGATGATCTCCAGAATGAAATACACGATGTGTCCGCCGTCCAGGACGGGAATGGGCAGCAGGTTGATGATGCCGAGGTTGATGCTGATGAAGGCCGTCAGGTAGAGCAGATATTCCAGCCCGGCCTTGGTGCCTTCGTGCACTGCCTGAACGAGGAAGATGGGACCGCCAATGGTCTCCGCGGGCAGAATCCGCTCCACAAGCTTCACGAAGCTGGTGACCACGAGGTTCATCTGGTCCCATGTGATCTCGGCGGCCTGTATGGCACCGGTTCCTTCCACCGGGAGGTACATCTGCTCACCGGCCGCGGCAACGCCCACAAGCGGTACGCTGACCTCTTCGCCGAACATGGTCTTGATGGTCCGGACCTTCGGGGTCATGGTGAACTGAAGCTGTTCGCCTTCGCGTTCGACCGTGAGCGTAACGGGTTTCACACCGGTTTCGCGGATATGACCGGGCAACTCGTCCCACGTGCGGATTTCATTGCCGTTGATGGAAAGTACGCGGTCACCTGCCTCCAGACCGGCGACCTTGGCGGGCGTGTCGTCCATGACCTGTCCGATGACAGGGGCCATCGCAGGTTCGCCTTTTGCGAGAAGCAGGGCCCAGAAAATCAGGAATGCCAGTACGAAGTTGAAAAACGGCCCGGCTCCGACCACGAGGATCCGTTGCCACGCGGGGCGTTCTCCAAAAAGGGTTTCCTCGGGAAACTCCTCTTCATCCTCTTCTTCCTCGGATTCACCCGCAAGCTGCACGTAGCCGCCAAGCGGCAGGGCGGAGAGTTTGTATTCGGTCAGCCCTTTACGAAAGCCGAACAGCTTGGGGCCGAAGCCAAGCGAAAAGGTCTTCACGCCCATGCCGAAAAGGCGGGCGGTGAGAAAGTGGCCGAGTTCGTGAAAGAAGATCAGGCCGCCTAGAATGACGATGACTGCTATGAAACTGGTTGCCATAATAGTAATGATAGCCGTTTCGTAAGCCGGGGGCTAGTCCCGGGCGAGGAGTTTCTTGCGGATTTCCTCGTCGAGCCCGAGTGCCGCCTCGGGGGTGGACACGTCCACGGGCTCGTGCGCTTCGAGCGAACGCTCGATGAGCGAAGGAATGTCCAGATAGCTGATTCGTTCGTTCAGGAAAAGGGAAACCGCCACTTCATTGGCGGCGTTGAGAACGATGGGATGGCTTTCTCCTGCCGCGAATGCGTCAAAGGCCAGTTTCAGGCAGGGGAAGGCGTCGAAATCCGGTTTTTCGAAGTCGAGGCTGCCCACGTCGGCGAGGTTCAGGCTCGGAAGCTCAAGGGGAACCCGGTCGGGGAAGCACAGGCAGTGAGCAATCGGAACGCGCATGTCCGGCAGGCCCATGTGAGCCAGTTGCGAGCCGTCAACGTATTCCACCAGCGAATGAACAATGCTTTGCGGGTGGACCACCACGTCCACCTGTTCCGCTGGTAGGCCATAGAGGTGACAGGCTTCTATGACCTCAAGCCCTTTGTTCATAAGCGTCGAACTGTCGATGGTGATCTTGGCGCCCATGTCCCAGTTGGGGTGGTCGAGAGCCTGTGCCAGCGTAACCTTCTCCAATTCAGCCCGGCTTTTGCCGCGAAAAGGGCCGCCGGAGGCCGTGAGGATCAACCGGCTTATCTCGCGGCTGTCGCCGTGGCCCAGCAGACCTTGAAAAAGTGCGTTGTGTTCGGAGTCCACCGGCAGAATCAGGGCACCGGATTCGCGGCACGCCTGTCGAATGATATGCCCGCCGAGAACAAGAGATTCCTTGTTGGCCAGCGCGATCATCTTCCCGGCGCGGGCGGCTTCGAGGGTCGGACGAAACCCTGCCGCTCCGACGATGGTGGAGAGCACGAGATCGACTTCGGAGAGTGCCGCCAGTTCTCGGTATGCTTCCGGCCCGCTGAGAATCTGCGGTTCGTACCCGGAAGGCAGCATTTTCTTCAGTTCATCCGCAGTGGGAGCGTCGATAACGGCGAGAAAGGGCGGACGAAATTCCGCGGCTTGTTCGGCAAGTTTGGCAGCATTGGTCGCGCCGGCGAGCACTTTGACGTCGAAACGATCGGGATGCTTGCGCACTACGTCCAGCGCGCTCACACCGATGGAGCCGGTGGAACCGAGAATGCAGAGTTTGCGGGGTGTTGCCGGAAGCTGGGCGTCTGAGGGCCACTGGGAAATATAGGTGTGCACGTGGATAGTCCTGAGGCCTTAGTTGAAGAAGGGGAGCAGCATTCTGGCCAGACCGTAGACCGGCAGGACGAACAGCAGGCTGTCGATGCGGTCGAGCAGGCCGCCGTGTCCGGGGAGGATCGCCCCCGAATCCTTGACGCCGAGCGTGCGCTTGAGCGCGGACTCGAAGAAGTCACCAAGCTGGGCGGCGACATTCAGTGCCGCGCCAAGCAGCACCCATGCCCAAATGGGCGCATTCCCGAAAGACAGGCCGTAGGAGGTTGTCACGAGGATGCACGCACCGAGACCGCCGAGGCTTCCTGCCCAGGATTTTTTGGGGCTGACGGTGGGCCATATCTTGCGCTTGCCGAACATGGATCCCGTGTAGAATGCCGCCGTATCGGAGATGGCGGCCGCAAGGATGACCAGTGCACATTCAAACCTGTTGAATTGCAGGAAGAAATGCAGGTTCAGCGGGATGTAGGCCATGCCGAGCAGAAAAATGAGCGGTTCGCGCGGTTTGACCTCTTCGGGATGACGGCCATAGCTGAACAGAAAAGTCATGGCGGCGGCCCAGAAGGCACCGATGAGAGCCATTGCGGTCCACTGGCTGTTTGGGGCCACGTGAAAGCTCAGGAGCAGCAGCAGAGTGAAGGCGCATGCAAGAAGCTTGTAGGCCCCGGCGTCGCGCATGGGCCGGAACATGTCCAGATATTCCATGAAAGCCAGAGCGCCGAATATCGTCAGCGCCAGAAAGAGAACCCAGCCTCCGAGCAGAATGCCGAGAGCGGGAATGAGTGCCAGCGCCAGTCCTGTGGCGATCCGTTTTTTATGCGTGCTTTCCATGTATTTCGTGCGTGATTGTAGGTCTTCCGCCTAGTGTTACCCGATTGGGAGGCTGCGGGCAACCAAAGTGGATCAGGATTGGCTCTCGATCTGTTCGCCGGTTTTCCCGAAGCGTCGTTGGCGTCCGGAGTAGTGCTCCAAAGCCTTGTCCAGCTCTTCGGGGGTGAAGTCGGGCCAGAATACGTCGGTAAAGTAGAATTCGCTGTAGGCAGCCTGCCAGAGCAGGTAATTGGAAAGGCGAAGCTCACCGCTGGTGCGGATGATCAGATCCGGATCGGGCTGGCCTGCGGTGTAGAGCCGGGCGGCCATGGCTTCTTCGGTGATGTCGTCGGGGCTCAATCCGTCGCGGACCATACTTTTGCAGGCGCTCAGAATTTCGTCCCGGCTCGAATAGTTCAGCGCGAGGTTCACCGTCAGACTGGTGCAGTCGGCGCTTTTCTTCATGGCGTGTTCCAGTGCCTTTCTGGAAGCCATGGGCAGTCCCTTGATGTCTCCGAGCACCTTGAGTCTGATGTCCTGCTCGACAAGCTGGCCGAGCTCCCTGTTAAGAAAGTTGACCAACAAGTCGAAGATGGTGCTGATTTCTTCTTTGGGACGGGACCAGTTCTCGCGGGAAAAGGTGTACAGGGTGAGGTGGCGGACGCCAATCTCGCGGCAGTGCCGTACTATGGCGCGGGCCGCCTCGGTACCGGCCTTGTGGCCTTTGCTCCGGGACAGCCCGCGCTTTTTCGCCCATCTTCCGTTGCCGTCCATGATGACGGCGATATGAGCGGGAATGATGAAGTCGGAGGACATGCGGTCCCTATATCTCCATGATTTCCTTTTCCTTGGCTTCGAGCAGTGCGTCGCACTTCTTCACGAAGTCATCGGTCAGGGACTGGACGTCGTCCTGCCCTTTGCGCAGGTCGTCCTCGGAGATTTCCTTGTCCTTTTCAAGCTTCTTGAGCTGGTCGTTCAGGTCGCGGCGGACGTTGCGGATGGCGACCTTGGAGTCTTCGGTGTACTTTTTGGCAACCTTGACCAGTTCCTTGCGGCGTTCTTCGGTGAGCGGCGGAATGGAGATGCGGATGATCTTGCCGTCGTTCACGGGATTCAGGCCCAGGTCGGATTTCTGGATGGCCTTTTCCACGTCAGAGAAAGCGCCTTTGTCCCAGGGCTGGATAGTAAGGGTCCGGGCATCGGGAACGGAGACCGAAGCGAGCTGGTTGAGCGGGGTCGGAGCGCCGTAGTATTCCACGGTCAGCTCGTCCACCAGAGAGGTGCTCGCGCGTCCGGTGCGCAGCTTGGCAAAGTCATTCTCCAGGTTGGAGATGGTTGCACCCATGCGTTTCTTGCCGTCTTCCAGAACCGTTTTCATCCTAGTCTCCTCCTTGAACGGTGGTACCGATGTTTTCGCCTTCTGCCACACGCTTCATGTTGCCTTTCTTGAAAAGGTCGAAGACAACGATGGGCAGTTCATTGTCGCGTGCCATGGAAATGGCGGTGGAGTCCATGACTCCGAGCCTTTTTTCCAGTGCCTCAAGGTAGGTGACGTTCTCGTACTTGACGGCATCGTCGAATTTTGCGGGGTCTTTGTCGTAAACCCCGTCCACCTTGGTGGCTTTCAAAATGGCATCGCACTTGAGTTCCAGCGCACGCAGCGCGGCGGCGGAGTCCGTTGTGAAATACGGGTTGCCGGTGCCTGCGGCGCAGATGACGACACGGCCCTTTTCCAGATGGCGAACGGCCCGCCTGCGAATATACGGCTCGGCCACTTCCTTCATGGTGAAGGCGGTCATCACGCGGGTGTCGCATTCATTTTTCTCAAGCGAGTCCTGAACGGCAAGTCCGTTCATGACGGTGGCCAGCATCCCCATGTAATCGGCCTGAGCGCGATCCATGCCTTTGGCGCTGCCCGCGACACCCCTGAAAATGTTACCTCCGCCGATGACCAGAACGACCTGGACCCCGGCGCTTACTACAGAAGCGATTTCCTTGCTGAATCTGTCGATAGCCTCCGGATCGATTCCGAACTGCTGATCGCCCGCGAGGGCTTCGCCACTGAGCTTGATGAGTACCCGCGAAAACCGCACTTTGTCCATATTCTCCTCATTCTGTCAATAGGTTGTGACCATGGGGACGTACCCCGCCCAAAAAAAACGGGCCGTGCGGCCCGTTTTTGTTTTCCTAGTCTTCGGCGTCATCCCCGAGTTCGAGTCGGACAAAGTCACCGACTGTGCCGGCGCCTGCGTCCTTCAGGTATTGTTTGACGCTCTTCTTGTCTTCCTTGATGAAGGGCTGCTCCACAAGGCAGACTTCCTTGTAGTACTTGTTGATGCGGCCCATGACGATCTTTTCGGCAATCTCTTCGGGCTTGCCTTCGTCCATGGCCTGCTTCAGGTAGATGGCCTTTTCCTTGTCGATGTTGTCCTGCGGGAGCTGATCGGGGGTGGTGCACACCGGGTTGGCGGCGGCGACCTGCATGGCCACGTCCTTGGCGGCTTCCGCGTTGTCGGAGCCGTTGATGGACACGAGAGTGCCGATCTTGCCGTTGGAGTGGATGTACAGACCGATCACGCCGTCGGCGTTCAGCTTGGCGAAGCGGCCGACCTGCATGTTCTCGCCCAGCTTGGCGATGAGGTCGGCGACGTCTACCATGTCTTCGGGCAGGTCTTCGGCATTACCGGCGGTCACGTCGAGACCAGCGACCTTTTCAGCCAGAGCATCGGCAAAAGCCTGGAATTCTTCGTTCTTGGCCACGAAGTCGGTTTCGCACTTGAGTTCCACGAGCACGGCGTGCTTGCCGTCGGCGCTCACGTAGGAACCGATGCGACCTTCGGAGGTGGCGCGGCCGGCCTTCTTGGCGGCCTTGGCGAGACCTTTCTCGCGCAGGTAGATGATGGCCTTTTCTTCGTCACCGTCGGACTCGACCAGAGCTTTCTTGCAGTCCATCATTCCTGCGCCGGTTTTCTCGCGCAGGTCTTTGACCATGGAAGCGGTAATAGACATATCTCAATTCCTCCTGGAAAGCCTAGCCTTAGGCTTCGGCCTTTTCTTCAACTTTTTCCACAGCTTCTTCCTTGTCGCCGCCGTCCTTGGCACGGGCGGCGCCTTCGATGCAGGCTTCGGCCATGTGGGTGGAGAAGAGCTTGATGGCGCGGATGGCGTCATCGTTGCCCGGAATCACGTAGTCGATCAGGTCGGGGTCGCAGTTGGAGTCGGTAACGGCGACTATAGGGATGCCGAGGCAGCGGCATTCCTTGACGGCAATGTGCTCGCGCTTGGGATCGATGATGAAGGCTGCCGCCGGGGGCTCGGTCATGTCCTTGATACCGCCCAGGGACAGGTTCAGCTTGTTCACTTCGCGGCTCATCTTCACGATTTCCTTTTTGGGGAACTTGTTGATGGAGCCGTCTTCGAACATGGTTTCCAGGTTCTTCAGGCGGTCGATGGAGCGCTTGATGGTCTGGAAGTTGGTCAGGGTGCCGCCCATCCAGCGGTTGGTCAGGTAGAACATTCCGGCGCGCTCGGCTTCCTGCTTGATGGAATCCTGAGCCTGGCGCTTGGTGCCGATGAAGAGCACCTTGCCGCCGTTGGCGACGGTGTCGGAAATGAAGTCATGGGCCTTGCGGTAGAGTTTGACGGTCTGCTGCAGGTCCATGATGTGGATGCCGTTGCGGGAGCCGAAGATGTACGGACGCATTTTCGGGTTCCAGCGGCGGGTCTGGTGACCGAAGTGAACACCGGTCTCCAGCATCTGTTTCATAGTAACGTAAGACATAGTTCCTCCAGGTTTTTTTCCTCCATCCCTCTTCCGAACCCCGATCGCGGGGCACCCGGACACCGAGGGATGTGTGATATTGAAGTCGGGGGTCAATACGTCATTTTCGGCCGCTTGGCAAGTTTGACGGCTCGAAAAATTCGCAGGAAATCATTTTACGCTGATGTCGGCCCGTACGTCGTGCCCTTGCGCCAAGGCATAGGCCATTCTCGGCGTGTTGTGCGCAAATCCGTAATTGCCTTCCGGCGATATGCAAATGAGCCCGCCGTACCCTTTTCCTTTCCTGTGCAGGATTTCAAGGGCCCGGTTTGCGGCCTCGGCTGGACCCCGGTCCGGGATCAGGTCGAAGGCTGTTTTGCAAAGCACAACGCGCATGATGGTTTCCCCGTAGCCGGTGGATGATGCCGCGCCGGTTTCATTGTCCGCATAACCGCCGGATCCGATCACGGGGGAGTCGCCCACGCGGCCGGGGTGCTTGCGCGGTGTTCCGCCGGTGCTTGTGGCGCACGCGAGGTTGCCGTTTTCATCCAGCGCCACGGCGCCGACCGTGTCGGAACGTCCGGAGAAGGCTTCGATCTGGCTGAAGGACTGGTCGTTCTTGATGGAATGAAAGAATGTGAGCTCCCGTTCCGTCAGCAGTTCCTCGGGCGGGAGTTCCCTAAAACCGTTGTTCATGGCAAAGCGCATGGCACCCTCGCCGACAAGAAAACGAAAATCCTTTGAATCCATAACCTTTCTTGCCACGGAGACGGGATGCAGCAGGTTGCGCATGGCAGCCACGCAGCCGAAATCGAGCGACTCTCCGTCCATGATCATGGCATCCAACTCGATATTTCCTTCTGCGTTCAGGAAGGCCCCGCGTCCGGCATCGAATGTCGGATCTTCTTCCAGCAGATTCACGGCGCGTTCCACGGCTTCAAGAGCGGTCATGCCTTGTCTGAGAAGCGGAGCGACCGTTTCGACTGCATGGTGAACGCCTTTGACGTGCTCGGAAACGTGTTCATCGGGAATATCCCATGCGCCGCCATGGACGATGATTCTGGGTTCCATCAGGCCACTCCTTTTCCGTTCGCTATTCTCTGGGCCCGTCGCAACCGCCGGATGCTGTCGAACGTGTATACCGCCAGAGCGGTCCAGATGCACAGGAACGTGATAATGGTATTGGTCGTCAGCGGTTCGTCGTAGACAAAGGCCCCAACGACGAAGGCAAGACTCGGTGCGAGGTATTGCAGGATGCCGAGCGTTGCAAGATTCAGCTTGCGGGCGCCATTGGCAAAACCCATGAGCGGCAGGGAAGTGGCCGCTCCGGCGCCAATGAGCAGCAGGTCGATGCGCCACCCGGAGTTCAGGAAGGACGCTTCCCCGTTCCAGCCCAGCCAGAGCAGAAATCCTCCGGCCAGCGGGGTGAGTACAGCGGTCTCTATGAACAGGCCGGGGATGGAGTTGACGGAGGCGGTTTTGCGCAACAGGCCGTAGAAGCCGAAGGAAATCGCCAGCGTTAGTCCGATCCATGGCAGTTCGCCGTACCCGATGAGGGACCAGAGCACGCCGATGGCGGCGATGGTTACCGCCAGAATCTGCATTGGCCGCAATCTTTCACGCAGGAAGACGAACCCCAGCAGCACGTTCATGAGCGGTGTCATGTAGTAGCCGAGGCTGGTTTCCAGAATACGGTCGGTATTGACGGCCCAGATATAAATCAGCCAGTTGCAGCCGATGAGGCAACCAGTCAGGCAACACACGCCGAAAACACGCGGCTTGGAGAACGGTTCGAGCGTTTCCCGCCAGCGTCCCTGAAGGGTGATGACGAGGGCCACGAAAACCATGGACCAGACGATGCGGTGGCAGAGTATCTCGACGGGCCAGACGGACTGGACGGATTTCCAGTAGACGGGCAGCAGACCCCAGCCGGTGAATGCGGCCAGAGCGGAAAGCAGTCCTGAGGCGGTTTTTTTGTTCAATTCGTGTTCCTTCCTCGACCTTGACGGTACGGCTGGAAGAATAGTGATTTATGTCGGGAAGTAAAGTGCGGCGTGTTTTACGGCAGAAATGGCTGTGGCGACCCCGGGAGGGCCGCCACATCTTGAGGGGTGAGGTAACGGAGAATGTTCTCTCGTCAATCCCGAAGAGTGGTGCGGAAACTTCGGAACAGTATTTACTTACCACACCCATGTGGGCGGTCAATATGAAGCACGTTATAATCACTTCTCGAGGATGTGATTCGCGGTCTGCTTTGGGGCGGTGATGGTGTAGCCGAATGTGTCCCATTCCCGTTCCAGCTTCTTCAGCAGTCCGTTGCGCCGGCTTTCGAGAATAAAGCGGTCAAGTTTGTCGAGGAGCCGCTGCTGGTTTTTCTGCACGAGAATGGAAAGATCGAATTCGTACAGCGGGTCTGGAAGAACCCGGACATCCTCTTTGCCGAGTCCGGCGCGTCTGAGGTGGTAAGGAAGCGAGTGGCGGTTGATGACCACTGCGTCCAGGCGGCCGTGATGCATCATTTGCAAAAGAGTGTGTGAGTAGATGGCGTAATATTGGCGGAAAAGACCTTCCTCTGCAGCCGTGTCCAGATATGAATAGTCATTGCCATGGAGGAATCCGATGGTTTTTCCGCGGAGCCCTTCAAGATCCGTCGAGCTGATTTTTGAATCTCTTGGAACCACAAGATGGTCTGAAGTGGTCCAAATCGTCGGTGAAAATGCATAGTTCTGACGCTCGCGAGGGGTAAAGAACAGAGGAGAACTGAGAGAGAACGCCTGTGCCCGTCCGTCATCTATCCAGGCATCCATGCGTTTGCGCGGCAAACTGACCATGCGTAAGTCAATTTCCGGGTGCTCTTTGCGAAACGCTTGAAGCAGATCGATAAACATGCCGTGTCCCTTGGCTTCCGTGGTGTCGGTTTGCGACATCCAGTAAAAGGGAGGGTAGCTGGCTCCGAAAACCATGACATATTCTTTGGCCGCTGCATTTGAAGCCAGTATGAATACTATGGAGACCACGGTGAGTATTCGTTTCATTGATTGACCAGTGCAGAATTAATAGTAATCGTTTTACATCAGTATCGAGTTGTCTATAAGCCTACGCATGCAGGTGGTTCAGGTCAAATAAAAACCCCCTGCCGAGGCAGGGGGCTTTCGTTATTCCTGAGTAACGCCTTTGCGCTTGCGTTTGGATTTGCTTCCGGAGAATCGCTTGACGTCGATGCCGTACTTTTTGACCTTGTAGTTGACGATCCTGTACGACACCCGAAGGTCTCTTGCGGACTGGAGCATGTTGCCCCCGGTTTTCTTCAGCGAATCAACGAGCAGCTCCTGCTCGAATTTTGCAACCGCCTCGCCGAAGCTGAGGTTGGTGCCGGTGGCCGAGCTTTCGGCAGTCTGCAGTGTGGGAGGCAGGTGATACGTGCGTATGACTTCCTCTTCACAGAGCAGCACGGCGCGTTCCATGCAGTTTCGCAGCTCACGTACGTTGCCGGGCCAATGATACATGGTCAGCAACTCGATGGCCGGGGTGGAGATGCGTTTGACCTGCTTGTTGTACTCCCTCGTGAAATCCATGAGGAAGTGTTCGGATAACGGAAGGATATCCTCGCGGCGTTCCTTGAGGGGCGGTATGAAGACCGGAAACACGTTGATGCGGTAATAGAGGTCTTCCCGGAACATGCCTTTTTCAAGCAGCTCTTCCAACGGCTGGTGGGTGGCGCAGATCAGGCGGACGTCTACCGTGATGGTCTGCTCGCTGCCCACCCGCTGTATTTCCTTTTCCTGAATGGCGCGAAGCACCTTGGCCTGCGCGTCGAGGGAAAGCTCGCCGATTTCGTCGAGGAACAGGGTTCCCTGATCCGCTATCTCGAAAAGGCCGCGCTTGGTCTGGAATGCTCCGGTAAATGCGCCCTTTTGATGGCCGAACAGTTCGGACTCGATCAGCTCCGACGGCAGGGCCGCGCAGTTGAGCTTGATCAGCGGCTTGTCGCCGCGCGGGCTGGCGGAGTGGATGAACTCGGCCAGCAATTCCTTACCAGTGCCGGATTCACCGCGAAGCAGGACCGTGGCACGGCTCGGGGCGACCTGCGTTCCCTGACGCAGAACCATGCGCATGGCCTTGCTGGCCGCAACGAAGTTTGCCGGGGGGATGGGCTCCCCGCTGGAAGAAACGCCCTGCGCCAGCATGTGATTCTGCATGGCCATTTCTTCCTGAAGCCGGGCAACGTGATAGGCGATGAACCCAGCGACCACTTCGAGAAACTGCCGGTGTCCTTCCATGTCGTCCATGGGGATGAGCGGCACGTCAACGGAAAGTGCGCCGATGACTTCGGTGCCGTCCCCCTCCATGGCTCTGTTGAGCACGGGAACGCAGATGAAGCCGAGCTTCTTGAGTTCTTCCTCACTTCTTCCAAAGGCCTTGTTGAGAAACGCCGGATCGTCAGACATGCGCGGGACTATTTCAGGGCTTCCCGACTCGAAAACGCGGCCCACGATGCCCTTGCCGGGCGCGTAGGTCACTTCGTCGGCCATGGCCGGGCTGTACGTCAGGGAGAGCTTCAGGTTTTCGGACTTGGGGTCCATGATGACCAGAAACGCCCTGACGTAGCCCATGTCCTCGGCCAGCGTCTTGAGCAGGGCGTTGAGGCTCTCTTCGAGAGGAGCCTCGCTGCCCAGCACATCCTGAATCTGTTTCAGTGTAGTCAGGTACGCCACATCGGGCGCATCCTGATGGTGAATCGCCATGTTGTTCCTCGCTAGGCGCTTTTGGCGGCGCCGAGTTCGAGTGCTTTAAGGTTGACGTCTACAATCTTCGGTTTCATGGACTTGCGGATGGTATCCGCAAGCGCCTCCACGGTGATCGGGGTCTTGCCGGAAGCGGCCATGGCGCCCAGCAGTGCGATGTTGCCTGCCTGTACGGCACCGGCCTCAATGCCCAGCGTCTGGCAGGGCAGGAAGAGGTAGTCCTCGGTGCAGGCTTTCACTGCTTCTTCAATGGTGGAGAGCTCGGGACAGCTTTCGCGGCCGGTGGCCACGGAGAGCGGCAAAAGGTATTCCGAGCTGGAGAAGATGCTGCCGCCGGACTTCAGGTACGGCAGGGCACGCATGGTTTCCGTCGGCTCGAAACCGAGCATCACGTCGGCTTCACCGTGTCCGATCTTGGGGCTCTTGCAGCCGATGAGGACGGTGGACTCAACCACGCCGCCGCGCTGGGCCATTCCATGGATTTCCCCGGAGGTGACGGGCAGTCCGAGGGAGAGCACGGTGTTAGCCAGCAGGGTGGTGGCGGTCAGGGTCCCCTGTCCGCCGACACCGGTCATGAATATGCGGATGGGCTTGATATCGCTCATGTTAGCCCCTCTTCTTCGCTTTGATGTTGGGACAGACCTGCAGGCAGAGCATGCAGCCGGAACACAGAATCTCGTTTACCGCGGCCTTGTTGTCGCCGTCCTTGTAGATGGCGGGGCAGGCCAGCTTGTCCAGACATTCGAAACGTCCGGTGCAGCTTTCCGCAACGTAGGCCACCTGCGGCTTCACCTTGCGGGTGATGCGGCGGGTGTGCAGCGGGCAGGGCTCTTCGGCGATGAGGACGCGTACACCCTTCATTTCCTTGAGTTCTTCCAGAGCGGCGGTCATCTTTTTGCGGTTGAGCGGGTTGACTCTGCGGATGGTTTCCACACCCACGCCTTCGCAGGATTTTTCCAGATCCACGCGCGAGTCGTTCTCGCCGAGGATGGTCTGGTGTACACCCGGGTTGGGCTGGTGCCCGGTCATGGCGGTGGTGTAGTTATCCAGAATGACAAGCAGCAGGTCGTGCTTGTTGAACACGGCATTGGCCAGACCGGTCAGTCCGGAGTGGAAGAACGTGGAGTCGCCGATGAAGGCGACGACGGTCTGTCCTGCTGCCAGTGCGGCCCCGCCGCCTGCGGACACGGATGAGCCCATGCACAGCAGGAAGTCGGCGCAGGACAGGGGTGGAAGCAGACCGAGAGTGTAGCAGCCGATGTCCGAGGAGTAGATGGCGTCGTCACCGAAGACCTGACGGGTGGCGAAGTACGCACCGCGGTGCGGGCAACCGGCGCAGAGGTTCGGCGGACGGTTGGGCAGTCCTTCGCCGCCAGCGCAACCGCACTCTTCGACGGCTGCTTCGCCCACGGCGGAGCGGATGGCGTTTTCCACCATGGTCACCGTGAATTCCCCGTGCGGCGGCAGTTCGCCTTTGCCGAGGATTTCGATTTCCACACCATTTTTCTGAGCAAGGGCACGCAGTTCGTTTTCAAGCACGGGTTCGAGCTCTTCCACGACCAGCAGCTTCTTGATGCCCTTCATGAAATCCAGCGCCATCTTTTCCGGCAGCGGGTAGCTCATGCCGAGGTCAAAGACCTTGACGCGGTTGCCGAGGCCGGAGTTTTCAAGCGCGTCGGACACGTAGGCCCGGCTGATGCCGCTGGCGATGATGCCGGTCTCACCGGAACCGGAGATGGTGTTGTACGGGCTGTTCTCCGCTTCTTCGCGCAGAGCGTCGAGGCGGTCCAGCAGCTCGAGATGCATGCGGCGGGAGAAGGCCGGGATCGGGACGAAGCGAGACGGATTCTTTTTGAATCCTGAAGGCTTGCCGGGATCTGAGGCCGGACCGAATTCCACCGGGCCGCGCAGGTGGTTCACGCGAGTGGTGGTGCGCAGCAGGATGGGTGCTTCATGCTTCTTCGACATGAGCAGCGCGTCGCGGGCCATGTCCTTGGCTTCCTGCGCAGTGGCAGGCTCGAAGACCGGCATCCCTGCGATGCGTGCGTAAATGCGGTTGTCCTGTTCGTTCTGGCTGGAGTGGCAGCCCGGGTCGTCTGCGGAAAGCAGCACAAAACCGCCGGGAGAGCCGGTATAGCACAGTGTCATGAGCGGGTCGGCCGCCACATTGACGCCCACGTGCTTCATTGTGGTCAGGGTTAGTGCTCCAGCCAGTGTGGCGCCGCCGCCCACTTCAAGGGCGACTTTCTCGTTGACCGAGTATTCGAAGTAATACTTACCTTCCGGGGAAATGCGGAAGAAGGTGTCCGGGACCTCCGAGGAAGGGGTGCCGGGGTAGCATGTGACGACCTGAATGCCCGCCTCCACAGCGCCGCGCACGATGGCCTCGTTGCCGAGGAGCAGGTGCGTATCGCCGGAAGCTTGGGTCAGCAGGGGGTTCGACATTGACTTTCTCCGTGCTTGATCCGTTTTACTTGTTGAGCTGCTGGAGCTTGTATTCAATGAAGTTCTTGTCGGCGGTGGGCTTTTCCATGAGCTTTTCCCACGCCGCAAGAGCGGCTTCATCCTTTCCGGCTGCCTCGGCTGCGAGAGCGAGTTGCCGGTAAACTGCGGCGGTGAAGGTCTCGGGAGCGTCCTCGGCGATTTCGTCGAGCACATCATATGCTTCCTGAGCCTTTCCGGACATGATAAGGGCCTTGGACTGACCGAGCGCGGCGATCAGCGCAACGGCGTCGTCGTCAGAGTCGGACAGGCGTCCATAATAGTCGGCGGCCTTTTCATGCAGATCATTCTTCATGCAGGTCTCAGCCAGTTCGAGGAGCACTGCCGGACGAACGGCGGAAGGGACGTCTTCGAGCATGGTTTCCAGTGCCGTGATGCGCGCTTCGCCCTTGTTTTCGAGCAGGATGGTGCCAAGGCGTTCCTGTGCGCTGCTCACTGCGCTGGCGCGCTGCCAGCGGATGCCGCCGATCACCAGTCCCAGCACCAGAATGGCACCGATGCCCATGAGGATCTGCTTCTTGTACTTGAGTGCCGTTTCAAAGGCCGGATGCATGCCGCCCGACGCATTTTGTTCAGAAGTGGAAAAATCGTTGCTCTGATTGGTTTCGTGTTCGCTCATGGGAGCCTGTTCCTCCGATTCGAAGATGGTATTGAACGCAAATTGAAAACGCGCCGGGAGTTGGGCTCCCGGACGCTCATTGCAAATAATCAAAATTGTAAAAACAGTCAAAGGGTAAATGATAAAAAAGTAAGCCTCAAATGCTGGCAGGCCTCGCCGAACATGGTAGATAGAGGGCATGCCTGTCTATAACCGCGTCGAAACCTGTTGAAAAAAGCCTGTTTAATCAAGCCTCCCGCATGTATAAGCACGAATGGAGGGCAAAGGCGTATTCCACAAATGACATGATGGTACATTTTTCGGCCCTGCACGCAGGATGCTTTGGCATGATTCTTTTGATGAAAGGTTCGGCTTGCAGCGAAGCAGGCGATTCTTTTGTTCGCAAATGAGTTTTCCTCCAAATCATATTCAGCACAGGTGAAAGCATACCGTATGATCCTCGGTTTGACAGCTGGGGGCAAGGGTGAATACATTCCCGTATTCCTTCAAGAATACAATGCATCGGAGGTTTTGCATGACCATACAGAATGAAATGACCGAAATGGGGCGCAAGGCGCGCAAGGCGTCCCGTACACTCGCCAACTCTTCCGGCAAGGCCAGGGCCGAAGCGCTCGACCGTCTTGCCGATCTGCTGGAGAGCGAGGCGGATGTGGTTCGCGAGGCCAACGCCAAAGATCTTCAGGCCGCCGAAGAGCGCGGTCTTGACAAGGCTCGCACGCAGCGCCTCACCATCAGCGACAAGGTGCTGAATTCCATGATCGCCGGCTGCAGGGAGGTCGCGGCCATGTCCGATCCGGTGGGGGAAATCGAGAACATGGTCAAGCGCCCCAACGGAATGCTTGTCGGGCGTATGCGCACGCCGCTTGGCGTCATCGCCATGATTTACGAGTCCCGCCCCAATGCCACGGTTGATGCAGGAATCCTTTGTCTCAAAGCAGGCAACGCCGTCATCCTGCGCGGCGGATCGGAAGCCTTTCATTCCAACAGTTGCCTCGTAAAGCTCATGCATCGTGCCCTGGAAGAGGCCGGACTGCCCAAGGATGCCGTGCAGGCACCCGCCACCACGGATCGCGAAGCCGTATCCGAACTGCTCAAGCTCGACGAATACATTGACGTGGTCATCCCGCGCGGCGGCGAAGGCCTCATCCGTGCCGTCACGCAACAGGCACGGATGCCGGTGCTCAAGCACTACAAAGGCGTCTGTCACATTTTTGTGGACGAAAGCGCGGATCTCGAAAAATCCCTGCCCATCGTCGAAAACGCCAAAATGCAGTATCCTAGCGGCTGCAACGCTCTGGAGTGCCTCCTTGTGCATCGCTCGGTAGCAAGGGATTTTCTGCCGAAAGTTGCCGAACAACTCGGCGGCAAAGGCGTGAAGTTCCGGGCCTGCCCCGAGAGTCTCCCGTTCATGGGCGAGAACGCCGAAGCCGCTAGCGATGAGGATTGGGGCAAGGAATATCTCGATCTGATAATGGCCGTTCGCGTTGTCTCCGATATGGAAGAGGCTATGGATTTCATTGATGAATACGGTTCCAATCATACCGAATCCATTCTCACCGAAAGCCAGTCGAATGCCATGCGGTTCATTAATGAAGTGGACGCTTCGCTGGTCGTATCCAACGCATCGACCCGCTTTAACGATGGCGGACAGCTCGGCCTCGGTGCCGAAATCGGCATCTCCACCTCGAAGCTGCATGCCTACGGCCCCATGGGCGTCAAGGAACTGACCTCTGCCAAATTCGTCCTGCTCGGCGATTGGCAGATTCGCGAATAAGCGCCCCCTCTCGACATTTACGGGCCGGTGCCATTTGTGGCATCGGTCCGTTTTTCACGTCTCAACGCTTGCCGCAAGATTCATGACGTATTATCCTGCAATTCTGAAGAGATCACACAAGGAGTCAGTACCATGAAGCTCGGCATTCTCGGAGGCACCTTCAACCCCCTCCACATAGGACACGTTCGCATGGCCATCGAAGCAAGAGAGGCCCTCGAACTCGACATGGTGGAGCTCGTCCCCACCGGCCAGCCCCCGCATAAAAATGCCAAACGGCTGCTGCCCTTCGAACTGCGCATGGAAATGGTCGAACGCTCCGTCAAGGATATTCCCGGACTCAACGGAAACCCCATAGAAGGTCAACGATCCGGACCGTCCTTCACCTGCGATACCCTTACCTGCTATCAGGAAGAAAAACCCGAATCGGAGCTGCACTTCATTATGGGTGCCGCCACTTTTCTCGAAATCCCGACCTGGAACCGCGGACTGGAGATCCCCTCCATGGCGAATCTCGCCGTCGTCAGCCGTTGGGATGCAGCAGACCGCGCAGAAGATTATATCAAACGTACCTGGCCCGAAGCCGAAAGCGTCTCGGAAAACGAATGGATCATGCCCACCGGCAACCATATCCGAATTATCGAAATCCCCAGACTGGACGTCAAAGCATCCTACCTGCGCGAGCGCTGGCTCAAACAAAGAAGCATCCATCTGCTCGTCCCCGATCAGGTAGAAGCGATGCTTGAAGAAAAACGACAGGAAGTCACTGACTGCTGGAACGATTAGGCCTTAGGCGAGCGGGACTGCCTTTTTGCCTCCGGCGGGCCTTTCAGGCGGACCAAAGGGGCGGGCCCCCTTTGGAATCCCTGAGTTGTCAGCGGGGTTGCAGCTGCTGGGTTCATGCGGCCGCTTAAGTCGCGTCCAAACTGCAACCCCGCTGACGGGGATTGGGGCAGTACGTCTTGGATGAACTGCTTGGAGTCGCCTGTACCGGTATATTCCTCACCCCTTAAAAATCGCCGTCAGCTCAGCCGCCAAGCCGCAAACAAATTGTGGCTTTCGGAAAGTCCCAAGCGCGGCTCGGCAACCCAAAAGATTTTGGAGATTCTTAAGAACCTTTTGCAAAAGGTTCTTGAG
This sequence comes from Desulfovibrio oxyclinae DSM 11498, assembly GCF_000375485.1. Classification (NCBI taxonomy): domain Bacteria; kingdom Pseudomonadati; phylum Thermodesulfobacteriota; class Desulfovibrionia; order Desulfovibrionales; family Desulfovibrionaceae; genus Desulfovibrio; species Desulfovibrio oxyclinae. Next base: position 423,348 of record NZ_AQXE01000001.1, read on the forward strand.
CCGCCGGAGGCAAAAAAAAAGCGGGGTGGACGCAATGCGTCCACCCCGCTTTTGAATAGCAGTCCAAATCCTATCCGCCGAAGCGTCCGTATAGCATCCGTGCCATGTTGTCCGGCAGGTTGGCGTTCCAGTGTCCGGTGGCATCTGCAATGAGGTAGCCTATGAGCAAAAGAGCGACGGTTCCGAGTGCGATGCTCCAGAAGGGGAGTTTCTTTTTGCCTGCGGTCACGGACAGGCAGCCGTCAACGGGGCAGGCTTCGATGCAGGCGGTGCAACCGATGCATTGGGTGGAGTTGACGGTCAGTTTGTCTTCTACGTTGATGGCTCCGGGGCAGGCCTTGGTGCATTTGCTACAGTGGATGCAGAGTTTTTTCTTCCGGTTGATGGAAAGCGGGCTGAGCAGCGAGACGAGTCCGAGCAGGGCGCCATAGGGACAGAGGTAGCGGCACCAGAAGTTTCTGATGACGACGCCGGCTATGGCGAGTGCGGTGAGGACGACGGCGGCTGTGGCGCTCATGTCGAGGAAAAATTGCATCATGCGTGCGTCGGCTGTCATGTTGTATGGTGAGCGCAGGAACTGCTCAATGGCTGGCAGCGGCATGGCCACGAAGGTCGTGTAGATAAAAAATCCGAGCAGGGCGTATTTGATGCTTCCGAGGGCACGGTCAGCCGGTTTTGGCGGGACTTTGTCAAGTCCGAGGTGGCTCCCGAGGGAAGAGAGGGTGTTGGAGATCAGGCCGATGGGGCAGATATAGCCACAGAAGCCTTTGCGAAAGAGCCATGCGATGAGCAGGGCGATGATCAGGAAGGCGAGTCCTGCCGGATGGATGGGATCCCAGTTGCCGCTCAGGAGCAGGCGCTTGAAGCTCATGAGGGCGCTGATCGGCAGAAACGCTTCCACGGAAGCGGGGCGGGCTGCTTCTGGGCTGTTTCCGGCGGCCCATTGTAAAAAGGCGTGAAAGCGCCAGCCGATGAAGAGACAGTATGCTGCGAAAGCGGATTGGATTATTCTTCGAAGTGTCGTGGGAGAGGGGGTGTTTATTTTCATGGCGGACCGACAGAATCAGAATGTCGGGGTTGCGTCAACCTTGTGCAATTATGTGCCGTTGCTGGATGGAAAGGGTGATCCATGGCCCTGTCCGAACGGACAAAAGCCCCCGGGCGGGGGCTTTTGGCGATGCGTCCATTCCGACGTGTCAGCCGATTTTGTCAGTCAGCGCACCCACGGGATTGAGTGCGGATGAAAGCACGCTTTTTTGAAAGCCGAAACTCTGGGACATGCGTTCCTGCATCGAGTTTCCGGCATTCATGGTGTCGAGGGTCCCGGAGACCACTGCGGCACCGAAGGTCTGTTTGTCGAACGGGGCGGGCCCCATCATGGAGCCGCCCGAATTGTTCAGGTAGTCCAGCGTCTTGCTGACGACCCGGGCACCGAACAACTGCTTGTCCTGATTCAGCCCGAGGCCGCCGTCAATCATTATGCTCATAGGCGGTGCCTCCTCCGGCCGCAGGACGGAATGGACGCTTATCCGTATGATCGGATTTTTTCGTGATATCTTTAGGTGGGGCTGATAAAAAGGATTCGAAGACAGGAAAAAGAGAGTTGTTTCAATGCCCGAAGTTTTTTTGATGATCGCTGCTGTGATAGCCGGTGGCGGTGCTGCGTGGTTGGTGGCCAAAAAAATGCGCACCGGATGCCCGCCGTGAATGTTGCTCTACGGAGGCATCGGCGCGGGATTCGCCGTATACTGGCTATTGAAAAGGCTCTTTTCGTAACGCCTATTCGGACTGTTTGGCCTCGTCCCAGAGTTGGTTCATGGCATCAAGGTCCATATCGTCCAAGGATTGGCCGCGTTCTTCGGCCATTTTTTCCATTTGAGCGAAGCGTCGTAGAAATTTCTGGTTGGCGAAATCGAGAGCCGCGTTGGCCTTGATGCCCTTACGGCGACCGAGTTCGACGAGGGTGAAAAGCAGGTCGCCGAACTCCTTTTCGGATGCGTCGGTGTCGCCGGCTTCAAGGGCTTGCTGCCATTCCGTCCATTCCGACTCGTATTGGCGCTGCACTTCTTCGTCGCTGTCCCATGTAAAGCCGTTGCGGGCAGCTTTGGAGTTGATGCGGTATGAGCGAAGCAGCGGCGGAAGCCCTTTGGGCAGGGAGTCGAATACGCCTTTGCTGCCTTCTGATTCCTTTTCCTGCTTCTTGGTCTTTTCCCAATTGTCCCAGAGCTGTTCCTGCGTGTCGAAGCGCTTTTTGCCGAAGACGTGCGGGTGGCGGCGGATCATCTTGGCGGCACTGTGCCGCAGGGCGTCAGACATGGAAAAATCGCCGCTCTGTTCGTGAAGGGTGTTCATGAAAAGGAGGATGAACAGGACGTCGCCCATCTCCTCCATGGTTTCCCGGGTGTCACCTGCTCGGATGCCTTCGATGAGTTCGAAGGTTTCTTCGGCAAGGTAGTCGCAGAGACTGGCAGGAGTCTGGTCCTTATCCCACGGGCAGCCTTCCGGCCCGAGCAGGGAGTTCAGGACGTCGCGAAGTTCCGCCAGAGCCTCGGCTCCGTCGTCGAAAGTGCGTTCAGACATGAAATCGCTCCGTATCAGTTGTTTTGCGGGTTGGTCACGGTGCCTTCGATGATGCCCTCACCCTCGGGGTGATCCGGCATGATCTCAGGTTGCTCGGAGGATTCCGGCACCACGAGCCCTCTTTGACGCAGGGTTTCCTTGAGGGATTCCGGCGCGAGATGCATGGTGTACGCGATGACAGGCTGTGCGCGTGGCGCCACTGCGGATTCCCGGAGAAAGTCGGAGTCCTCGAAAAACGAGTTCAGTACCAACAGGGTCATCATCACGACCACGGCCCCTTCGAGCATTCCGAAAAATGCTCCAGCAATGCGGTCGAGCCAGCCGAGCAGGGCGATCTCCAGCATTTCGCGAAGCAGGCGCGCGATGAGCCAGCAGGCCACAAGGACACCCACGAACACGGCGACGTAGCTGATGCCCCGGATGGTCGCTTCGTTGGAGATGTATACGCTCAGATGCGGCGCAAGCACGTCGTGGTAGCGGGAGGCCACTGCAAAGGCCAGAAATATGGACGCCAGAGCTATGGCCTCGCGGACGAACCCGCGGAAAAAGCCGCGGGCAACCAGCAGGCCGAAAGCCAGAACGAGCAGTATATCGAGAAAATTCATTTCACTTTCCGGGGTTTCACGGTGACGCGTTCCGCACTCATTAACAGAGCATACTCCGAATGTGAACTGGGTATGCGGAAATGTCTTTTTCCATGCAGGGATTGCTCTCCACGGGGTTGTTATCCATCCTGATCTCGGATAATTGAGAGCACAGTGTTCACCGCATGAAAAAGGAAATCGATTTGCTGAACGTCATTGAAACCGGCCTGCCGGGCCTTCTGGTGATCGAACCGCGCGTTTTTGCCGACCAGAGAGGGTTCTTTTTGGAATCCTACAACCGGGAACGATTCCGGGCGGTGGGCGTGAACGCCGATTTCATCCAGGACAACCATGCATTCTCGGCCGAACCGGGCGTTCTCAGGGGATTCCATTTTCAGCGCCCTCCGGCGGCGCAGGCCAAACTGGTCTGGGTTGTTGCGGGCAAAGTACTCGATGTGGTCGTAGATCTCCGGGTAGGGTCTCCCACCTATGGGCGAACCTTCACCGGAGAACTCAGTGGCAGAAATCAGCGCAGGATGTTCATCCCCAAGGGGTTTGGCCATGCCTACGCCGTTTTGGAGCCCGGCACCCATTTCATGTATAAGGTGGACGCTCCCTACGCTCCCGATCTCGAAGGCGGCATCGCCTGGGACGATCCGCAGCTTGCCGTGGACTGGCAGAACGCCTTTGGCGAGGAAGGGCCGATCCTTTCCGCCAAAGACCGGGAGCTGCCGGGAATGACCGATTTCGAATCCCCCTTCAGCTACGAGGAGAAAGCATGACCGAACAGGAATCCGTGGGCGAAAAGACGGGCGAACGCCCCGAGTGCCATGCGGTGATACTGGCTGGCGGGTCCGGGACCCGGCTCTGGCCGTTGTCGCGAAACCTGCTGCCCAAGCAGCTCATGGCATTGGATGGCGAGACGACCCTGCTGCAGCAGACCGTCGAACGCGTCGCAACCGTTTTTCCGCCGGAGCGGATCTGGATCGTCACCAATGAGGATCATGTTTTCGAGGTCCGCAAGCAGGTGACGTCCGTTGCCAAGGAGCTCGATGGCCATGTTCTGGCCGAGCCCATGGGACGCAACACGCTTCCGGCGATCATGCTTGCTCTGGAAAAGGTTCTTGAAGGGGACGGAGAAAAGCAGGTGGCGGTTTTCCCCTCCGACCATCTGGTGCGTGACGCCGAGAAATGGGGGCACGCCGTCGAAGGCGGCAGCGAGCTGGCATCCCAGGGCCACTTTGTCACGTTCGGCGTCAAGGCCGTCAAGCCGGAAACGGGGTATGGGTACATCACGGTTGGTGAGCCTCTGGGCGACAACACCTATACCGTGGAAGGCTTCGTGGAGAAGCCTGACTTCGAGACCGCGCAGCGTTTCGTGGCCGATGGCAGCCATCTCTGGAACAGCGGCATGTTTCTTTTCGACTGCCGTCAGTTCCTACGGGCGGTTGCAAGACACCAGCCCGTTCTCTGGGACTGGTGGCTGGCACGGGAAGAGCGGCCGCTTGTGGATGGGTACGGAAAACTGCCCGACGTTTCGGTGGACTATGGCATCGTCGAGCATATCGACAACATTGCCGTGGTGGCCGCGAACTTCGGATGGGACGACCTCGGCAGCTGGGAGGCAATGTACCGCCTTGGTGACAAAGATGCCGACGGCAACGTGATTCAGGGCGATGTCCTGGCCATGGACTGCGAGAACTGCCTGCTCATTTCCAAGGGTGGCAAGCTTGCGGTGGTCGGGCTTCGCGACATGATCATGGTGCAGACCCGCGACGCCACGCTCTCCTGCCCGCTGCCCAAGGTGCAGCGTGTCAAGGAGCTGGTGGACCGGCTCAAGATGCAGGGGAGCCAGCTCGTCGAGAGCCATCCCATGGTTCACAGGCCGTGGGGCAGCTACATCGTGCTGGAGGAAGGGGACAACTACAAGATCAAGCGTCTGGTGGTGACCCCCGGGGCCAACCTGAGTTCGCAGATGCATCATCATCGCAGCGAGCACTGGGCGGTCATCAAGGGTACGGCGCGCGTGGAGATCGACCACGAGCCGCTTCTGCTCGTGGAAAACCAGACGGTGGACATCCCCAAGGCGTCCCAGCACAGGCTTGGGAATCCGGGGCGTGTGCCGCTGGAAATCATCGAAATTCAAAGCGGTCCGTATCTGGAAGAGGACGACATCGTCCGCTTCGACGACGTGTACGGCAGGGTGAAGCCCCGCAAAGAGGGGTAGTGCTTTTTCGTCCTGAAATTGCAGTCTTTTTTGTCCTACGAGAGATAGTGAAAATATTCATTATGTCTTGACACACAAAAGAGATGTGCCGTATGCATGCGTAGTTAATTTGTGCGTTTTTTTCACAAAAACATTAGGAGTGATGGGGCGAGGTTATGGAGGAAAGAAAAGCATCGAAACGGTGTGGTGGAGTCCTTCCGTTCTTCATCGGCTTCCTTCTTAGCTGCATCATTGGCTGGGCCGTGATTCCGCCGCTGTTCTACACTGAAGTGGAACAGCCGGTCAGGTTCAGCCATCAGGTGCACGTGGAGGGACAGGGGATGTACTGTGACAGCTGCCACTATTTCCGGGATGACGGCTCCTACGCCGGTTTCCCGAGCAACGAGCAGTGTGCCCAGTGCCATATGGTCGATGACCCCGAGGGTGTCATGCAGGCCATCAAGGACAAGGTCGGTGACGACTACGAAAAGGTTCTCGATCTCAGCGAAGAGGAAATGCCGGAAGATCTCACCTGGCTTGTCCTGAGCGGAGACGAGGAAGATCGCAAAGCCGAACTGGAGTACCTGGTCAAGTATGCGATTCCCGGCAAACAGGTTCCCTGGATCAATTACCAGTACCAGCCCGACAACGTCTTCTACTCGCATGTTGCGCATCGCGACATCAGCATCGCCGAGTTGAAGGAGTCGGAAATGGACCTCGACGGCGTCACCGTTACGCCCATCGAGGAACTTGAGGATTCGGAGCAGAACTGCGACCTCTGCCATGTGAAGGGAATCGCCACCAACGACACGCCGCCGCCGTTTGAGCGGAACATCATCAGCGGTTACAGCAAGATGACCATGAAGATGTGGCAGTGCGAGCGTTGCCATGCCCAGATGGGCCAGAGCAATGCCTGTTACGTATGTCATAAATAATGAGGGGTGCTGCAATGGGTTTTGATCGCAGAGCTTTTATCCAGCTGATCACTGGAGGCACCGTCGGCATCCTCTTCACGCCGGTGGTGTGGAAACTTCTTGATGACGTGTCCATCTGGACACAGAACTGGCCGTGGATTCCCACGCTCAAATACGGTGAGAAGACCGACAGGCCCACCGTTTCGAAAATCTGTAATTCCGGTTGTGCCGTGAATGTGCGCACCGTGGCAGGAAAAGCCTTCGGAACCGAAGGCAATCCGGAAAACCCCTTGAGCCGCGGCGGTATCTGCCCCATGTGCTCCAACGGGGTCCAGCTGATGCGCAGCCCGAACCGCATCAAGACGCCCATGGTCAAGGGCGCCGACGGTTCGCACAAGGCCGTATCCTGGGATGAAGCCATGGACGCGCTCACCGGCAAGCTTCAGGCTGCCGGCAACAGCGTCGGATTCATCTCCGGCGACCTTACCGGCACCGCCAATGAAGTCTATTCCGCATTCGTCAAGGGCGCGGGAAGCGACGACTTCTTCAAACTGCCCGGTTCCAATCAGGCTGCAAGCCGCGCCTGGAACGGCCTCATGGGTGGCAATGGCCAGATCGGTTACGATCTGCCGAATGCCGACCTCGCGCTTCTCGTCGGAGCCGACGCCTTTGAATCCTGGGGACCGACCGTCTGGAACCAGAAGGCATTCTCCGACGCTCGTCCGATGGGCGAGAAGCCGTCCTGCAAGTATATCTTCGCCGGACCGTCCCAGCAGAACACTGCTTCGGTTTGCGACGAATGGATTCCGCTGGCTCCCGAAGGCGAGGCAGCCTTCATGCTGGGCGTTGCCCACACCCTGCTGCAGACGGGCATGACCGCCGACGCTTCTGACTTCAACGCGTTCAAGACCATGGTTATGAAGGACTTCAATCCTTCCAAGGTCGAAGCCGCCATCAAGGTGCCGGCCGCTTCCATGGCTTCCGCAGCCAAGCAGCTTCGAGCCGCATCCCGCCCCGTCGTTATTCCCTCCGGGAATTCGGTGGCGGCGCACGCGGCGGCGTTTGCCCTGAACATGCTTCTGGGCAACCTCAACCGCAAGGGCGGCATGACCACCGTGGCGGAATTCCCGCTGGTGGTGGAAGGTGCGATGACTCCGGCCGAAACGTACGAGAAGGATGTCGTCAGCTGGTTCGCCAAGGGCGCCAATCCCGATGTGCTTATCACCGCCGACTGCAACCCGGTCTATTCCCTCCCCGTCGAGGTCAAAGCCGGATTCATGGTCGCGATTGCCACTGAAATGAACGAGACCGCTGCTGCTGCAGACTTGATTCTGCCCGCCGCGCACCCCTACGAGCGTTTCGACGATCTGCAGACTCCGTACGGCGTATCCAGCGCGGTTTACACCGCCAGCGTCCCGGTGACCGACCCCGCGTTCGACTCCATGGCTCCGGCGGACATCGTGCTGAAGCTCGCTGACGCAGCCGGTTCCGGACTCGGCGTGGAGAGCTTCTCCGAAGTGCTCATGGCCAAGGCCGAAATGATCGGCGCCGAGTGGGACGACTACTTCGGCGTTCCGTCCTTCGAAACCGAAGCCGTCGCCGAGCAGAACGGACCGAGCCTCGCCGCCAGGACTCTGGCCAAGGCCGCCGCTCCTGTTCGTGGAACCGGCGCGGTCGCTCTTGCCCCTTACACCATGCTTACCGTCGGCACGGACCGTCAGGCCACCACGCCCAACGCTCCCTGCGTGGTCAGCAGGAATCAGATCATCGGCGACACCATGGTCGTGATGATGAACTCCGCCACCGCTCGCAAGATCGGTGTCGGGGAGGGCTCCAAGATCAAGATGGCCGGAGGCACCGGCAGCGCCGAAGCTCTGGTCCACATCTACGAGGGTGTCCTGCCCGGAGTGGTTGCCGCTCCGTTCGGCTTCGGACATACCGTCGGCGACGAGTTCTCGAAAGGCAAGGGTGATAATGTCTACAAGATCCTCACGGTGACTTCTGAGGCCGCCACCGGCGCGTCCGTCTGGAACGGTTCCACCGTGAACGTCACCAAACTGTAGGGGGAACCGTCATGCAGACAAAAGAATTCAAAATCAAATGGGGGATGGTCATTGACATCGACAAATGTACGGGCTGCGGCGCGTGCATGGTCGGTTGTCAGGTCGAGAACAACATCGCCCCCATGACCAAGAAAGATCCGTATAACTACCTTCAGTCCATCACCAAGGACAGGGACGACGCTTCCAACAAGCTGCGTACCCTGACCTGGATGACCGTATATGAGCTGTCCAACGGGGAGAAGTTCCCCAACCACGAAGTGGCCTACCTGCCGCGCCCCTGCATGCAGTGCGGCAACCCGGCCTGCGTGCCTGTTTGTCCGGTCATCGCGACCGACAAGAACGAAGAGGGCGGCATCGTCAGCCAAATCTACCCGCGCTGCATCGGCTGCCGGTACTGCATGGCTGCCTGCCCGTATCACGCACGGTACTTCAACTGGTGGGATCCGCTCTGGCCGGAAGGCATGGATAAGGTCCTCAGCCCGGATGCTTCCGTTCGCCCGCGTGGCGTGGTCGAAAAGTGCAACTTCTGCCACACCCGTTTCATGAACGCCAAGGAAGAAGCCCGGTTGAACGGTGAAGATCCCGAGAAGCTGGCGGAAGACGCTTACATCCCGGCCTGTGCCGAGATCTGTCCGTCCGGCGCCATCGTCTTCGGCGATCTGAACAATCCCGATCACAAGGTTCACCAGCTGGCCAAGAGCCCGTACTCTTTCCGTCTGCTCGAAAAGCTCGGCCTCGATCCGCAGGTCTACTACATGAGCAAACGCGAATGGGTGCGCATGCAGGGTGACAACCACGCCGCCAAGGCCAAGCACTAAGGGAGGTCACCAAAATGGATAGCAAACTCTTCCCTGAAGGTGTCCAGCGTTGCTCTTTTGGCAAGTTCGCCGTTTGGATGGCAGTCATCACGGCCTTCTTCCTCTGGGGCGTCTACGCAGCCGTGCTCGTGCTCTACAACGGAATCGGCACCACCGGACTGGACAACTACTTCGGATTCGGACTCTGGATTACGTTTGACCTCGCGGTCATCGCTTTGGGCGCCGGTGCCTTTTTCACCGGATTCCTCAAATACATCCTTAAAATCAAGCAGCTTGAAAAGATCATCAACCTCACGGTTATCGTTGGCTTCATCTGCTACTCGGGCGCCATGCTGGTGCTCACTCTGGACATCGGGCAGCCCGGCCGGGCCTGGTTCGGCTACTGGCATCCCAACGTCCACTCCATGCTGACGGAAGTTATCTTCTGCATCACCTGCTACTGCACCGTGCTGATCATCGAGTACATCCCGCTGATCCTTGAGCAGAAGCAGCTGAACAAGATTCCGTTCCTCCATGCTCTGGCCCACAACTTCCACGTGAACATGGCGCTGTTTGCCGGTATCGGCACATTCCTGTCCACGTTCCACCAGGGCTCTCTGGGCGGCATGTACGGTGTCCTGATCGGTCGTCCCTACGCCTTCCGCGACGGTTTCTTCATCTGGCCGTGGACCTTCTTCCTGTTCGTCATTTCCGCGGTTGCCTCCGGTCCGGTTTTCACCGTTCTGGTCTGCACCTTCATGGAAAAACTGACCGGCAAGAAGCTCGTTGAATACAAGGTCAAAGCCCTGATGGGCAAAATCGCCGGCTCCATGCTCTGCGTGTACATGTTCTTCAAGATCCTGGACACCTACGCCTGGGCTGTGGGCTACCTGCCCTCCGTCGGTCTGACCTTCGATCAGATGTTCTACGGCCTTGCTTACGGCAAGTGGATGCTCTTCACCGAGATCATCCTCTGCGGCGTGGTTCCGGCCATCATGCTGATCGTTCCTTCGATCCGCAACAAGCCCTCGCTGCTCTACACCGCTGCGATTCTCAACTGCATCGGCGTGACCATCAACCGTTACGTCTTCACGGTTCAGACCCTCGCATTCCCGGCCATGCCGTTCGACGAATGGTTCGTCTACTACCCGAACTGGGTTGAGTGGGCTTCCTCCATCATGATCGTCGCCTACGGCTTCCTCGTGCTGAGCCTGTCCTACCGTTACCTGCCGGTCTTCCCCCAGGAGCGGAAGCTCAACTACAGCACCGAATCCTAGCCGGATCGGTCACTCGCAATAAGAAGGCCCGAAGCGTTTGCTTCGGGCCTTTTTTGTTCCCTACCTCTATTTAGGTAATATGTTGGCTTCACTATCTGGGTTTGTTCTACAACGCCGGAGGGACTGAAAGAGGACAGAAAAAAGCCCCGCCGTGAGCGGAGCCTTGAAAGTCTATAGACAGGACTTGCTTATACCTGATTTCTAAGTTTGAGTTCCAGTGGATGCGGATGCATGTACACTTGGTCCTTCAGGTATTCCTTGTCGTACTTGCGAATGAAATGATTCAGGAGCGTCACCGGGACGATGAGCGGAACCAGTCCGTTGCGGTAGGCATCGACCAGTTCAAGTATTTCCTGCTTTTCATCGGAGGTCAGGTCCTTCTTGAAGTATCCCATGACATGCATCAGCACGTTTGCGTGTTTTTTGGGAGTCGCCTTGAGTTGAAGCGCCCTGAAGAGGTTTTCCCCGTATTCTTTGAGGACTTCTTCGAAAGGGCGCTCCTTGGCGTGGGCCACGAGCTTTCCGAGCTTTCGGTATTCTTCCACGCTGTTGGACATGAGCTGGAGTTTGTGGCGGGTGTGGAAGTCCACCAGAGCTCCAACAGTCTGCGGACCGTCCTGAAGTTCATGCCAGCGGTGAAAGGTGAACAGGCGGGAGATGAAATTTTCACGGATGACCGCATCGTTCAGCCTTCCGTCGTCTTCAACGGGAAGCACGGGGAAACGATCCATGAATCGTCGCGCAAAGAAGCCGACGCCAGCGGTGCTGCGGGGTTGACCACCTTCCGGAGGATAGATTTTTACGCCGCGCATCCCACTGGATGGGGATTTCATCTTGAAAATGAAGGCGCATAGGCGTTCATCTTCAAGGCGCGACAATTCCTTGCGACTCCATTCTTCCATGCGCTCGGACCAGTCTTCACCGGTCTTGCTGCCGACAAGTCGCGGGTTGTCCACGTCGCCCGCAAGCCGAACCGCTTCACGGGGGATACCCATGCCGGTCCCAACCTCCGGGCATACCGGAACGAAGTCAACGAACTGGGCCAGCGTGTCACAGATATACCGGTCGCGCTGATGGCCGCCGTTGTACCGTACATTTTCCCCGAGCAGGCATGCGCTGATGCCTACACGGGGTTTGTCAGTGGTGTGGTGAGTATTCATGCGTCGATTGTACGACAACATGAAAAAAAGGGAAGGAAATTTCAGTTATTGTTTTCAACGCACTGGCGAATGGGGCATCCGCCGTCGCCGGAGAGGGCCAGAACCTTTTCACATTCACCATGTCCCATGACCAGGTCGCAACCGCGTACACGGATTTTCACTGGCCCTCCGCCGTGGGAGAGCACTTCCACGGGGCAGCCGGGGGTGATGCCGAGCGCAAGCAGGCGTGATCTGGCGCGACAACCGCCGCAGATTTCGGAAACGGTGACCGTGGATCCGGCCGGATATTCGGTAAGGGGCTTTGCTGTCATTCTGTATCACCTCGGTGAGACTGAAAGTAGTTCTCAGCTTCGATGTTGTCAATGTTAAATCCTAGTAGAGAGGGTGACAATCGCGGCTTGGTCCGTTAGAAATCCGGGACGCATTGCCCGTTGCGTTTACAGGCATAAGACGATATGAAACGCCCACCCGCCCGCTGGGGTGCGGCCCCGCCAGTGCCTAACCTTCAACCGCTTTGGTGAGTCCATGCCCAAACGTTCCGACCTGAAAAAGATCATGCTCATAGGCTCCGGACCGATCGTTATCGGTCAGGCCTGTGAATTCGACTACTCCGGCACCCAGGCCCTCAAGGCCCTCAAGGAAGAGGGATACGAGGTCGTGCTGGTCAACTCTAACCCGGCGTCCATCATGACGGACCCCGAGCTAGCCGACCGTACGTATATCGAGCCCATCGAACCGGAAACCGTCGCGAGGATCATCGAGAAGGAACGGCCCGATGCGCTGCTTCCGACTCTCGGCGGCCAGACCGGCCTGAACACGGCGCTTGCCGTTGCCGAAATGGGTGTGCTGGACAAGTTCGGCGTCGAACTCATCGGTGCCGATCTTGATGCCATCCAGAAGGCCGAAAGCCGCGAACTATTCCGAAAGGCCATGGAAAACATCGGCCTTACCGTCCCCCTGAGCGGCATTGCCCGCAATCAGGACGACATCCGCGAATGGGGCGAAAAGCTGAGCTTCCCCATCATTATCCGACCCGCGTTCACCCTTGGTGGAACCGGCGGCGGCGTTGCCTATAACATGGAGGAGCTCATCGAAATCGCCTCCAAAGGGATCGCGGCCAGCATGCAAAGCGAAGTCATGCTTGAAGAATCCATCCTCGGATGGAAAGAGTATGAGCTCGAAGTCATGCGCGACAGCAAGGACAACTGCGTCATCATCTGTTCCATCGAGAACCTCGACCCCATGGGCGTCCACACGGGCGACTCCGTGACCGTGGCTCCGGCCCAGACCCTGACCGATGACGAATACCAGAAGATGCGCGACGCATCGCTGGCCATCATGCGCGAGATCGGTGTCGAAACCGGCGGCTCCAATGTGCAGTTCGCTGTCAATCCTGAGAACGGCGACCTCGTGGTCATTGAAATGAACCCCCGTGTTTCGCGTTCGTCCGCGCTGGCGTCCAAGGCCACCGGCTTTCCCATCGCCAAAATCGCGGCCAAACTCGCCGTGGGATACACCCTCGACGAGATTCCCAACGATATCACACGCGAGACCATGGCGAGCTTCGAGCCTGCCATCGACTACTGCGTCATCAAGATTCCGCGCTTCACTTTCGAGAAGTTCCCGGGCGCAGAGGACTACCTCTCCACGGCCATGAAGTCGGTGGGTGAGACCATGGCCATCGGCCGTACCTTCAAGGAAGCCCTGCAGAAGGGGTTGCGTTCGCTCGAAACCGGGCACGTCGGCCTCGGCAAGCGCTTCGAGAAGTGCGAGATCGAGCGCGACGAGTTGCTTCAGCTTCTGAGAAAGCCCAACTCTCAGCGCCTGTTCGCGCTCAGGAACGCCATGCGCTGCGGAATGAGCCTCGAAGAGGTACACGACGCCACCTGGATCGACCCCTGGTTCCTCGGCCAGTTCCGCGACGTGCTGGACATGGAGGAGCGCCTCATTGAGTTCGGCATCAAGGAAGGCATCGAAGAGAGCACGCCCGAACTGCCGGCCATCCTGAGGAAAGCAAAGGAATACGGCTACTCAGACGCACAGCTTGCCACCATGTGGAAGACCTCTGAGGATGCTGTCCGGAATCTGCGCCTCAAGCTGGGCATCAGGCCTACCTACTATCTGGTGGATACCTGCGCAGCCGAGTTCGAAGCCTATACTCCGTATTATTACTCCACATATGAAGGCGGGGACGAGATCGAGCCTGCCGAGGGACGCAAGATAGTCATTCTCGGCGGCGGTCCCAACCGTATCGGGCAGGGCATCGAGTTTGATTACTGCTGCTGCCACTCTTCCTTCATGCTCCGGGAGATGGGTATCAAATCCATCATGGTAAACTCCAACCCGGAGACCGTCTCCACCGACTACGACACGTCCGACAGGCTCTACTTCGAGCCGCTGACCTTCGAGGACGTGATGAATATCATCGACTTCGAAAAGCCAGACGGCGTTGTGGTCCAGTTCGGCGGACAGACTCCGCTGAACCTTGCCATCAGGCTCATGAACGCGGGCGTGCCGCTCATCGGTACCTCGCCGGACGCCATCGACCGCGCCGAAGACCGCGAACGCTTCAAGCAGCTGTTGAACAAGCTGCACCTGAAGCAGCCGCCGAACGGCACCGCCATGAGCATGGTCGAAGCCCGGGAGATCGCCGAGAAGCTCGGTTTCCCGCTGGTGCTTCGCCCCTCTTACGTGCTTGGCGGACGCGGCATGGACATCGTTTACAGCATGGAAGACTTCGAGCGTTACTTCCGCGAATCCGCGCTGGTTTCGCCCGAGCATCCGACCCTCATAGATAAATTCCTCGAGTATGCCGTCGAGGTCGATGTGGACGCCCTGTGCGACGGGGAGCAGGTCTACATCGGCGGCGTCATGGAACACATCGAGGAAGCGGGCATTCACTCAGGCGACTCTGCCTCGGTTCTGCCGCCGTACAGCCTTTCTCCGGAGATGGTGCGCGAGATTGAGCGCCAGACCACCGCCATGGCCATTGAGCTGGGCGTGGTCGGGCTGATGAACGTGCAGTATGCCATCAAGGACGACGAAGTGTACGTCATTGAGGTGAACCCGCGGGCTTCCCGGACCGTTCCGTTCGTGTCCAAGGCCACCGCCGTGCCCATGGCCAAGCTCGCCACCCGCGTGATGATGGGTGAAAAGATCAAGGATCTCAAACCTTGGTCCATGCGCAAGAAAGGGCACATCTCCATCAAGGAATCCGTTTTTCCCTTCAACCGCTTCCCGAACGTGGACGTACTGCTCGGACCCGAGATGCGCTCCACCGGAGAAGTCATGGGAATCGACGAGTCTTTCGGGCTGGCATACATGAAGTCTCAGCTTGCGGCCGGACAGAAGCTGCCCAAGGGTGGCAATGTCTTCGTTTCCGTCAACGACTGGGACAAGAACAAGGTGCTCCTGCCGGTGCGCGATTTCCAGGACATGGGTTTCTCCATTCTGGCCACCGGCGGAACCGCGGATTATCTCGAAGAGAAGGGCGTCAAGGTTCAGCGCGTCTACAAGGTGCACGAAGGGCAGCGTCCCAACGTCGTGGACCTGATCAAGAACGGCGACATCGACCTCGTGCTCAACACTCCCTCCGGCAAGAAAACGGTGGGTGACTCCAAGATGATCCGTCAGGCCACGTTGCTGTACAACATTCCGTACACCACCACCATCTCGGGTGCGCGGGCGGTCGCGCAGGCCATCTACGAGCTTCGCGAGACCGGTCTCGTGGTCAAGAGCATTCAGGAATACTACGGCTAACAAGCCGGGGGAAAATTGGCGTTATGAAGAAAGAGTATTGCGGACTGTTCGGCATTTACGGCCATACCGAGGCCGCTCGCATGACCTACTTCGGGCTGTACGCCATGCAGCACCGGGGTCAGGAGTCGGCGGGCATCGTGACCTGGGATGGCGCGAAAATCCGTGAACAGAAAGGCATGGGGCTGGTGCCCGACGTCTTCAACGAACGTCACATCGGCAAGGAACTCAAGGGCGATATCGCCATGGGCCATATCCGCTATTCCACCACGGGCGCCTCGCTGATCCGCAACGCCCAGCCGTTCATCGTGCGCCACGGCGACCTGCGTCTGGCCGTGGCTCATAACGGCAACCTCGTGAACACCTACGAGCTTCGTCGCGAACTTGAAGAGCAGGGTAGCATCTTCCAGACCACCATGGATACGGAAGTGTTCGTGCACCTGATCATCAAGAACCTCAACGGCAGCAACAGCATCGAGGAAGCGGTCAAGAAGGCCTGCGCCAAGATCAAGGGTGCCTACTGCCTGCTGATCATGGCCAACGACAAGTTGATCGCGGTCAAGGACCCCAACGGGTTCCGGCCGCTTTCGCTCGGCCGCCTCGGCGACCGTTACGTACTTGCCTCCGAGACCTGCGCCTTCGACCTTATCGAGGCCGAATACCTGCGCCCACTGTCTCCGGGTGAAATGCTGGTCATCGAAAACAACAAGATCACCAGCCATCAGGCCGTGGAGCCGGGCGAGAAAAAGCAGTGCATCTTTGAGCTGATCTACTTTGCGCGTCCCGACTCCTACGTCTTCGGCGAGGTGGTTTATGAACGCCGCAAGGAGATGGGCAAGGTGCTCGCGCGGGAAGCTCCGGTGGACGCAGACATAGTCATGCCGTTTCCGGACTCGGGCAACTACGCCGCAGTAGGCTATTCTCAGGAATCCGGCCTGCCGCTGGAGCTGGTCATGATCCGCAACCACTACGTTGGCCGGACCTTCATCCAGCCTTCGCAGGATATGCGCGACTTCTCCGTGCGGGTGAAGCTCAATCCGGTGCAGAGCATGATTCAGGGCAAGCGTATCCTCATCGTCGAGGACTCCATTGTCCGCGGCACCACGACGCGTACGAGGGTCAAGAAGCTGCGCGAACTTGGTGCCCGCGAAATTCACATGCGCGTGAGCTGTCCGCCCATCGCACACCCCTGCTTCTACGGCATCGATTTCTCCTCCAAGGGCGAGCTGCTTGCGGCCAACACCTCGGTGGAGGACATTCGCCGCTACCTCGGGCTGGATTCTCTGCATTATCTGAGCATCCCCGGGCTGCTCAGCTCCGTTTCCCAGGGTGACGATTACTGTCTGGCCTGCTTTGACGGCAACTACCCGATCCCCATTGATGGAGAGGCGGGCAAGCTCTGCCTTGAGGATCAGGGCGCGCCGGGCTTCATCAAGCCGTGCTGCTAGGAGCCGACATGGTGGATGCCGAAAAGTGGATCAGCATCGCACGCCGGGTGCTGGATACGGAGATCGAAGGGCTTCAGGCCGTCCGGCATCAGCTGGACGGCGGGTTCTCTCAGGCCGTGGAGGCCATGGCTGCCTGTACTGGCCGTGTGGTGATCACGGGCGTTGGCAAGTCCGGACTTGTCGGCCGCAAGATTGCGGCCACGCTTTCCAGCACCGGGACTCCCTCGTTCTTCCTGCATCCGGTTGAAGGGGCTCATGGTGACATGGGCATGATCCGCGACGAGGACGTGGTGCTCGCCATTTCCAATAGCGGCAACACTGACGAGGTCAACGCCATTCTCCCGACGATGCGCTCTCTCGGGGCCACCATCGTCTGTCTGGTCGGGCGCTGCGGCTCCCGAATGGCGGAACTTTCCGACATCGTTATCGAGGCGGCCGTACCGCGCGAGGCGTGCCCCATGGGGCTTGCGCCCACCGCCAGCACCACGGCGCACCTTGCCGTGGGCGATGCCATGGCCGTCTGCCTTATGGAGCACAAGGCCTTCAAGGAGAGCGACTTCCAGCGTTTTCATCCCGGCGGCTCCCTCGGGCAGCGGCTTTCCCTGTGCGTTGACAACCTCATGCATACGGCTAATATCCCTGTTGTCGAGACCGGAACCGCGCTGGAGCGGGCTCTTTCGGTTCTCAATGACGGCAAGCTTGGGCTGGTTGGTGTGATCGACGGCGATCAGCGGCTTCTGGGCGTGCTTTCGGACGGCGACGTGCGGAGGCTCTTTTGCGCGAACGGGCTGGATCGTGCTGCCCCTATAGACGGTGTCATGACCGCCGATCCCAAGCGTGCGCGTCTGGGCGACAGCGCGGCGCAGGTGCTGGATATCATGGAGTTGCATCAGATAACCGTCCTGCCGGTCGTCGGGGATGATGAACGGCTGGCCGGGCTTGTGCATCTGCACGACCTTCTCGGCAAAGGGCAGCTCAGTTTTTCCAAACCGGAGTCTGACGGGGGAAAACCCGCCTGAACTGGAGTTTTGTGACGGATACAATCGTCAAGGACCCTCACGTATGCGTTCGATGCGCGGAGCACGGTCCCACCTGCTGCCGGATTACCCCGGGGCAGGAGGAGGTCTGTTTTCCGCTCTCGACCGCCGAATGGGAGCGCATCCGCGACTTCCAGCCCGACAAGGGCGGCTTTGTGAAGCAAGCCAACTCGCAGGCCTTCATCGACAACGTCAAACGTCTTTTCCCCGGTGAGGACGAGGCCGTGGCCGAGCTTTTCCCGGAACGTGGAGAGCATGTCAGGCTTGCCCTGCGCTCCGACGGTTCCTGTCGGTTTCTCGGTTCAAAAGGGTGCGTGCTGCCCCGTGAATCGCGGCCGTACTACTGCCGCCTCTATCCTTTCTGGATTGCCGGAGGCGAGATACTCGTCTTCGAATCCCCCACATGCCTAGCGCGGCGCGAATGTCGCAGTCTCAATTGCATGATGAGGACCCTGAAAACCAATGCGGCCACCGTACGCGACCTGTACGGGCGGCTGCGTCTGGCATGGGGCCTGCCCCCGGCCAGAGGAATGCGCAAGGTCAAACGCACCTTCTGATCTGCTTATGAAGATTCTCAAATATCTCGGTATATCGTTCATCGTCTGCGCCCTTCTCGGCGTTATCGGGGCCGTTGTCCTCTACAATTGGGCCGCCAAGGATCTGCCCGGGTTCAAGAACATCACGGACTACAACCCGCCGCTGGTGACCACCGTTTATGCCAAGAATGACGAAATTCTGGGGTATTTCTATAAGGAAAAGCGCTTCCTCGTGACGCTGGACCAGATGAGCCACTGGATTCCCAAGGCGTTTCTGGCTGCGGAGGATGCCTCGTTCTACCAGCATGAGGGGGTGGATCTTACCGCTATTTCCCGCGCGTTCGTCATCAACATGAAGGCGGGCAAGGTGAAGCAGGGTGGCAGCACCATCACCCAGCAGATCATCAAGCGGCTGCTGCTGACCAACGAGCGCAGTTACGAGCGCAAGCTCAAGGAAGCGATTCTTGCGTATCGCCTTGAACGGTATCTGACCAAGGACGAAATTCTTACCATTTATCTCAACGAGATATACCTCGGAGCCCATTCCTTTGGCGTGGAAGCCGCGGCACGAAGCTACTTCGGCAAACATGCAAAGGATCTGACCATTGCCGAGGCCGCGCTTCTGGCGGGACTGCCCAAGGCGCCGAGCCGATACAATCCCTACGAGAATCCGCATCTTGCCCGTAAGCGTCAGATGTACGTCCTCGGCCAGATGCTGGTCCACGGCTGGATTACGCAGGAACAGTACGACGAGGCTGTTGCCGAAGAGCTGGAATTCACCAGTATGCCCGAGCCTTCATGGAAGGTCGGTCCGTATTATCTTGAGGAAGTTCGCCGCTGGCTCATCGACCGTTTCGGCGAGGATGTCACGTACAACGGCGGCCTGACCGTCACCACGTCCTGCGACATCAAGCATCAGAAGGCCGCAGACGCGGCCCTTAAGCGTGGGCTGGAGAACTCCGCCCAGCGTCGCGGCTGGACCGGGCCCATCGACAACATCTCTCTCGGCAATGCGGATGAGATTCTGAAAGACGGACCGCAGGAGCGCGAAGAACTTTCCAAGGGCCAGTGGGTCAAGTCCGTCGTGACGGGAGTGAAGAAGAACGGCGCTTCGGTCCGCTTCGGTAAATTCGAAGGCTTCATGCCACTGGAGAGCATGTGGTGGGTGCGTGAGCCGAACTCGGACAAGTCGCACGAGCAGGTTCCCAACCCGACCGATGCCCGCAAGGTGCTCAAAAAGGGGGACGTGATCTGGGCATCCATCCTCAAGGTGCCGGAGAAGGAATCCAAGCCTGTGGATCTGGCGCTCGAACGCAGGCCGGAAGTGGAGGGGGCCATCGTTTCCATGGATCCCAAGTCCGGCGAAGTGCTCGCGCTGTCCGGCGGGTATTCATTCTCGCGCAGTCAGTTCAACCGCGCCACGCAGGCTCGCAGGCAGTGCGGTTCGGCCTTCAAGCCGTTCGTTTACTCCACGGCCATCGATAACGGTTTCACTCCGGCCTCCATCGTCATGGATTCGCCCATCGTCTTCGCCAACGAGGAAGAGGGCAAGCTCTGGCGTCCGGAGAACTTCGCCAACACCTTCAAGGGGCCGACTCTGTTGCGTACAGCGCTGGTCAAGTCCAAGAACACCTGCACCATCCGCGTGGCGCAGGAGCTGGGCATCCGCAAGATCATCGAGCGCGCCAGAAGTATGGGGCTCGACTCAGAATTCCCGGCCGACCTTTCGGTGGCGCTTGGCTCGGCGTCCGTCACGCTCATGAACATGGTGCAGGCATACTCGGCCTTTGCCCGTGACGGCTCCTACATCAAGCCGCGCATGGTGCTCTCGGTCAAGAGCGCGTGGGGCGACGAGATGTACACCTCCGAACCCGAGGCCGTTGAGGCCATCAGCCCGCAGACCGCATATATCATGGCCTCGCTCATGAAGCAGGTGGTCAGCGACGGAACCGGCTGGCGCGCCCGTGCCCTGAAGCGTCCCATCGCAGGCAAGACCGGAACCACGAACAACGAGCAGGACGCGTGGTTCATGGGATATACTCCCTACCTCGTCACCGGTGTGTTCGTAGGCTTTGACGAAATCCGCCCCATGGGCAGATGGGAGACCGGCTCGCGCGCCGCAAGCCCCATCTGGGTCCAGTACCGTAAGGAAGTGGAAGAGGATTATCCGTATCAGGACTTCCCACAGCCGCAGGGAATCGTTATGGCTAAGGTAGATGCCAAAACCGGTAAGCTGGCCGGTCCCAACTCGGAAGAGAGTTATTTCCTGCCCTTCAAGGAAGGCACCCAACCTACCGAGATGGCGGGCGGCACTTCCGAATCAGGCGAGGAAGGGACTACGGCCGGAGATGACCTGTTCAAGCAGATATTCTAACCAAAACCGTAAAGGGGGCCCCATGCGGCTGGATATGTTTCAGGTGGACGCGTTCGCCTCGACCCTGTTTTCCGGAAACCCGGCAGCCGTCGTACCTCTTTACGAGTGGTTGAGCGACGAGCTCATGCAGTCCATTGCGGCCGAGAACAATCTGGCCGAGACCGCGTTCATCGTGCGAAAGGGCGAATATTACGAACTGCGCTGGTTCACGCCCGAAGAGGAAATGGACCTTTGCGGCCATGCGACGCTGGCCACGGCGCATGTTCTGTATGAATTCCTCGGCTACCGAGATCCCGTCGTGGTTTTCGAGACCAAGAGCGGGCGCCTGCTGGTGGAGCGCGAACCGGACGGCTCCTATGCCATGGATTTTCCGTCCTGGCCGCCCAAGGAAATGCAGGTTACCGAGCGCGTTACCAAGGCTCTGGGTGTTCGTCCCGAGGAACTGTACGCCAATCATCGCGACATGGTCGCAGTCTTTTCGACCCGCGAAGAGGTCGAGGCGCTGCGCCCCGACTCCCGACTTGTGGCGCAACTTGACTGTATGTGTCTCATCTGCACCGCGCCGGGGCTGGATTATGACTTCGTTTCCCGCGTTTTCGTGCCGGAGGAGGGCATTCCGGAGGACCCCGTCACCGGTTCGGCCCACTGCGCGCTGGTGCCGTTCTGGGCGGAGCGTCTGGGCAAGGAAACCCTTAACGCCTATCAGGCTTCCAAACGCGGCGGCGAGCTGCGTTGCAGAATGCTCGGTGATCGTGTCAAGATAGCGGGCAAAGCCGTGAGCTACCTAGTGGGAACCATTCTGCTGGAGGACTGATTCATGCCCTTCGTTAACGTCACCACCAATATCGAACTGGATAAACAGCGGCTGGATGAGACGCTCGGCGCCTTGTCCCGCTTCATCTCGGATATTCTCGGAAAGCCGGAGAGCTACGTCATGGCGCAGATGCAGCCCGGAGCGCAGCTCGTTTTCGGCGGCTCCGCAGATGCGGCGGCTTACGTGCAGCTTGCCAGCATCGGACTCCCGACGGAGAAGACCGCTGACCTTTCACGTGAGCTTTGCACGTTTCTGGAAAGCGCACTCGATATTCCTTCGGACCGGGTCTACATCGCATTTGCCGACCTAGAACGAACCATGTTCGGCTGGGACAAGAGGACCTTTGGATGATGCTTCGAAGCGTTGTCCTGACCATGCTGGTGTTGGGGCTGACAGCTTTCGCCCGCCCTGCTTTTTCCCTGACCATCATAACCGAGCACGGCATCCCGGCCGCTTTCTACGACGAAGAGGGCGAACTGACTGGTCTGTGTGTGGAGGCCGTGCGCGATATCCAGCGCAGAATCGGTGACGAAACGCCCATTCGCGTGCTCCCGTGGGCGCGAGGGTATGATATTGCACAGACCACTTCCGAAGTCTTGCTCTTTCCCACCACACGCACTTCGGCTCGCGAGCGATTGTTTCATTGGGTGGGCCCCATGCTTCGTATCACCTGGGTCTTGTACGGCATGGAAGGGCGCTTTGATTTGGAGACGCTTGATGATGCCAGAAACCTGCGGCGCATCGGAGGCATACGTGGCGACGCCAAGATGGAATTCTTGAAGAGCAAGGGCTTTGACAATCTTCAGGAAGTCAGTTCCGGCAAGATAAACATCGACAAATTGCGACATGGTCGTTTGGACGCATTTTTTACAAGCAATGTGGGCATGTTCGGTGCGGCTGAGGTAAGCGGAGTCTCCACGGAAGGCATTGTGCCGCTCCTGACGGTGCGCGAGGTGGACCTGTATCTGGCGTTTTCCAAAGAAACGTCGGAAAAGCTGGTGGAAAAGTGGCGACGGGCGCATCTGGAGCAACGCCGGGACGGCACGTTCAAACGGCTTTATGAAAAGTGGCTGCCCGGAGAGTCCGTTCCCGAACTCCCCGGGGCGAGCCAATAGCTTTTTCGTGTGATTAGAGCAGGTCGATCTTCCAGTTGAAGGTGCTGGTCCGGCTTGGCTTGGGCACGGCCTTGGGCCAGAACTCGCGCATGGTCGCGAACATGCGGAAGCCCGCTTTTTCCAGCGCTCGCCGTTCCTCGGTGAGGTCCAGCTCCCAGCCCGGATAAATCCAGTAGTTCTCACCATGTTTGCGAATCCACGCCACCTCGTTCATGGGGCTGCGCAGCGGTTCTTCCACCCGGATTCCCTCCGCCAGAATACGAGATATGCCGAAAGGCCACAGCCCTCGGATGACCATGCCGAGCGGCAGGGGAGTGCCCTTCAGCATGGCGAAGGTTTCCTCGCGGTTGAGTTCCGGGCTGACGTAGGCGGCCTTGAATCCCATGTCCTTGAGGGTCCCAAGCGCCATGCGGTTGCTTACGTTACAGAACGGGCCTGCGGTCAGCTCAACGTTGTGGTCCGTGAACAGCGAGACCTGCCACGGAGCGTTGAGCACGAAGCGTTTGGCTCCCTTGCGTACGGCCTCGCGGATGATGGAACGCCACTTTTTTTCTTCGTCGGGCCAGATGACCGGCGGCATCCACCAGCCGATCTTGGCGGCGGACTTGGAAGAAGCGCTTTGCAGCGAACTGCGGTCCAGCCAGAGAGCCGGGTCGCCGAACACGCGGCCATTGGGCGGTGTGCGGAAGACGGAAATGTCACGGGCCTTGCCCTGCTTTTCCTTGACCTGTTTGGGATACTTCGGCTTGAAAACAGGAGCCTCCCGTTCCTTGTCGGACGGTTCGGGCAGGTTCGCCCCAAGTTCCTTAATGAGCGTTTCCAGCTCTTTTTCCCGGCGATCCACCAGAAAGACCTTTGCATCAAACGGTGCGGCTGGTCCTTTCACGCCCTTGGCGGGCATGATGTCGAAGCGGCCGCGTCTGGGGATGCGTTTGCGCACCCTGATGGTGCGGTGCCCCTTCTGGTCCTCGTACCCCACGCGAAGCATGTCGCCCGGCAGAAGTTCCTCGCGGGTCTGGAAATACATGCGTTTGCCTTCGCGTTTGACCTGCCCGACAAAGCGTCCCGAGGCGGTCTCCTGTCCCGGCGTCACCGGCACGAACGGGCGTTGCGGCAGGAAAACCGAGTGGCTTGTGGGTCTGCCCAGCGCCATTTCGAGCAGTTCCTGCGCCATCTTCTTGCCCTGTGCGTCCGGATTGTCGCGCAGCATGGTGTAGGCTTTGGTGGTGTAAAAAACATAATGCGGCCCCTTCTTGCGGCCTTCGATCTTCCACGAACCCACCTTGGGGACGTCAAGCAGGGGCTTGGTCAGCACATCCAGGCTCAGGTCCATGCAGGAGAAGAGGCGGTCTGGCTTGGCCTGCTTTTCCGTGCGGCGGTACAGGCGGCGACAGGGCTGCACACAGCGGCCGCGCAGGCCGCTTTTGCCGCCGAGGAAGCTCGACCAGTAGCAGCGGCCGGAAACACAGTGGCACAGCGCGCCGTGCACGAACACTTCAAGATCCATGGACTTGGGGCAAGCTGCGGCCATTTGCTTGATTTCGTCGAGATTCAGCTCTCTGGGCAGAACGGCGCGGTCAATGCCGATCTTGGCGGCAGCCGCGAGTCCTGCGGGGTTGGACAGGTTCGCGAGGGTGGAAAGGTGCAGCTCGCCCTTGAATCCGGTCTGTTTCGCCAGCGTCGGCATGGCCAGGTCCTGAAAGATCAGGGCATCGGGCTTCACATCGGCGGCAAGGCGCATGATCAGGCGGCCTGCGGATTCCACATCTCCGGGCTTGACCAGCGTGTTCATTGCGACGTAGGTCTTGACCCCGCGCTCGCGGCCGAGACTTGCCAGCGCGGCAAGCTCGCTGATAGAGAAGTTTTTCGCCTGCATGCGGGCCGAGAAGTGTTTCAGGCCCACGTAGACCGCGTCCGCCCCGGCCGCCACTGCGGCGAGGTATGAATCGCGGTCGCCCGCCGGAGCGAGTATCTCTGGTTTGTTTTTCGTCATGTATCTTTTCCAAGGATGGTTGAATGGCCCTCAGGAACTGCCGGAATGTAAAGGTATTGGATATCACCCCGGTCGGTCAATCGCCCAGACCGGATGAGTTTTTCGAACTCAGGCTGGAACGCCCGGACTGGGATGACTGGAAACCGGGGCAGTTCGTCATGATCCGCCCCGTGGACTGGCCCATGGATCTGCTCTGGGGCCGTCCCTTTTCCATCTGTTCCGGCGATGCGGAGTCCGTCACGCTCTTCGTGCAGAAGATCGGACGCGGCACCACCCGGTTGAGCGAGCTGAAGAAGGGCGACACGGTCGCCATGTGGGGACCGCTCGGCAATTCGTTCGCCGTCGATGCCACAAGGCCCACGCTCATGCTTGCCGGGGGCATCGGCATAGCCCCCTTTCGCGGATATGTCGAGCAACATCCGCTTCCCGAGAATCTCAAGCTTTTCTTCGCACACCGCATGGCCATCGGCTGTTACCCGTACCAACGCCTGTCCGATGCTGTGGACGCCGAATGCATGATGGAGGCCCGGCGTGAGGATCTGGCCGCAATCATTGAACGAATGGGCGAACTGGTGGGCCAGTACCGCGACGGACTGATTCTGTGCTGCGGGCCGACGCCGTTCATGAAGACCGCGCAGAAATTCGCGCTGGAAGCCGGGGCAGAATTGTATGTCTCCCTTGAAAACCGCATGGCATGCGGTGTGGGAGCCTGCCTTGGCTGTGTCTGCAAGGACGGGAAGGGGCATCATACGCAGGTGTGCACCAAGGGTCCCATCTTCAGGGCCGACAACGTGGAACTGTAGGAGGGGACATGGAAGCCAGGGATCTTCAGGTATCGTTTGCGGGACTGAGCATGTCCAATCCGGTCATGACCGCTTCCGGCACGTTCGGCTTCGGGCTGGAATTCGCTCCTTACGGCGATCTTTCCAAGCTTGGAGGCATCGTTGCCAAGGGGCTTTCGTTGAGACCGCGCGAGGGCAACCCCATGCCCCGCATCGCGGAAACACCCTGCGGGATGCTCAATGCCATCGGTATCCAGAATCCGGGCGTCGAGGCTTTCGTGAAGCAGGCGCTGCCCGCGCTCAAGCGTCAGGATACGGCGGTGGTCGCCAACCTCTATGCCTGCGACCCGGAAGAGTTCGGCGAGCTGGGCGGCATCCTCGCGGCGGAGGAGGGCGTGCACGCGCTTGAGGTCAACGTGTCGTGTCCCAATGTGAAGGAAGGCGGCGCGGCGTTCGGGCAGGACCCGATTCAGATCGCCCGGGTGACCGAGTCCGTGAAGAAACGTTCCGGCGATACCCCGGTCATCGTCAAGCTGTCCCCCAACGTGAGCGACATCGCCACCTGCGCACGCGCCGCAGTGGACGGCGGGGCCAACGCGCTTTCGCTCATCAACACTCTCATCGGCATGAGTGTGGACGTGCGCAACCGCAAGCCTCGGCTTGCCAACGTGGTGGGCGGCCTCTCCGGTCCCGCCATCAAGCCTGTGGCGCTTCGCTGCGTGCATCAGGTCTGCCGGGCCGTGGACGTTCCGGTCATCGGCATCGGCGGCATTGCCTCGGCCAAGGACGCGCTGGAGTTCATCATGGTTGGCGCGCACGCGGTTCAGGTGGGCACGGCCAACTTCCTGCGCCCGGATTTCGCCTTTGATCTGCCGGAGCAGATGGTTGCACTGCTGACCGAGCTGGGCGTGGAGCGGCTTGAAGACTTCCGCGGAAGCCTAGAAATCCCCCTCTAACCGGGCTTAATTGCAAAAAATTTAAATTTCTTTGCGATTAGGGGTTGCCAGCAGTTTTGAATTTGGGTAAACACCCTTTCTCACGACGCGGAGAGGTGTCCGAGTCCGGCTTAAGGAGCACGCCTGGAAAGCGTGTGTGGTTACGGCCACCGGAGGTTCAAATCCTCTCCTCTCCGCCATATTTCCCAAGGGGTTACGCTACAGCGTAGCCCCTTATTTTTTGCCGCTTTTAGCTCTTGGGGGCGACTTTGGGGGCGACTTTTCAGCGACTCGGCTAGAGCGTCCAATTTTTCGCCCGTCCGCGCAGCGCGAGGGCGGTACTTTTGGAGGTGCTGTTCTGTGGTGCTGATGTTACTGTCCAAGGGTCAGGGAATTTTTCTCTGGCAGAGAGTCTTTCTGAACAGGGAATCATTGAGAAACGCTTGACATCGGGGCGGGGTCGAGCGTAAGAACTAGCTCCTTCGCGGCCGATGCCGCGTGTGTAGGGAAGCCGGACGGCGGTTTCGTCGTGAAACCCGTCAGGCCCGAAAGGGAGCAGCGGTAGCGGTTGTTGCCGGGTGTCCGGTTTCCCTGGCAGGGGCGTCCAGAAGGACGTCCCTGCCTTTTTTTGTATCCAACGTACAAAAACGGTTGTTTCAATGAGCCTCGCCACCATTCCGGCCTTCATAGAACGCAATTTTCTTCCCCTCGCCGTTGTGCTTTCGGCGGCTGCACTGATTGACCCTGACTGGTTCACCTGGATAAAGGCCTACATCCCGCACGGCCTCGGCGTGATCATGTTCGGCATGGGGTTGACGCTGACCTTTGAGGATTTTCGGGACATCGCCCGCAAATGGAAAATCGTCGGTGCCGGGGTGCTGGTGCAGTATACGGTTATGCCGCTGCTGGCTTTTGGCATCGGAATGGCCCTCGATCTGCCCGAGGAGGCGCTTATCGGGCTCGTGGTGGTGGGAGCCTGTCCCGGTGGCACGGCGTCCAACGTCATCGCGCTGCTGGCCCGCGCAAACGTGGCCCTTTCGGTGACCCTGACGCTGGCAGCGACCTGCATTGCGCCTTTGGTGACACCGTTTGTGACATGGGCTCTGCTCGACGCCCGCGTTCACATCGACGTGGCCGGGATGATGGAATCCGTGTTCTGGATCGTAGCCTTTCCGCTCTTCGACGGCCTTGTCCTCAGGCAGTTGCTCAAGAAGCGTCTCGATCCGATCCTGCACTGGTTTCCGTCCGTTTCCATTGTCACCATTTCTTTGCTCATTGCCTGCATCATTGGGTTGAACCGCGACATGCTGCTGGAATTCCCCGCTCTGGTCGCGCTGGCTGTAGCGCTGCACAACGCCGGGGGCTTGTTGGCCGGATACGGCGCGGGCCGCTTCATGGGCTGCTCCGCCCGGGATCGACGCGCTTTGGCCATCGAAGTGGGAATGCAGAATTCCGGGCTCGGCGTAGCACTGGCCGTGAAGCATTTCGGTGCTGCATCGGCGCTGCCGGGCGCCCTGTTCAGCCTCTGGCATAACGTTACAGGCATGATCCTGGCCCGCCGTTGGTCGAAAAACTCCTGATTTCCCCGAAAAAAATCAAAGCAAGACCATTCTTTCTCTGTGTGTGCGGCAATGTTTGTCTGACACAAATCAGTAATATTGTCTTGACGTGTGTCACTGTATTGGTATGAGTATGCATCAAGTGAGGATGAATTTTTCTACATGACAACCTGATGCACATTTTGGGGAGATTTTTCATGAAGCGCCTTATGATCTTTCTTGTTGCGGCCCTGATGACCATCGCCTTCTCTGTTTCGGCTTATGCTCACTTCGGCATGCTCATTCCCGATACCGACGAATTGACGCAAGACAACCGTTCCGTGGAGATGGAACTTTCCTTCTCGCATCCCATGGAGATGGTGGGTATGGAGCTGGTCAAGCCCGATGAATTTTTCGTCGTGGCCAACGGTGAAGAGCGGATCGACCTCAAGGGCGAACTGAAGCCCGCCGAGATAATGGGCCACGACGCATGGAAGGCGTCCTTCACCCCCAAGGCTCCCGGCCTGTACGCATTCGTCATGAATCCCGTTCCTTATAAGGAAGACGCGGAAAACAATTATATCCAGCATATTACCAAGGTCTACGTGGACGCATACGGTGAAGGCGAGAACTGGAACAAGCCGGTTGGCCTCAAGACCGAAATCGTCCCGCTGACCCGTCCCTTCGGCAACTATGCAGGCAACGTGTTTCAGGGAATCGTTCTCGTGGATGGCGAGCCTGCTCCCTTCACACGCGTGGAAGTCGAGTACTACAACCGCAAGGGCGACAAGCAGGCTCCCAACGACCGCATGATCACGCAGGAAGTGCTCGCCGATCAGGACGGCGTCTTTACCTTTGCCTGCCCCTGGAAGGGCTGGTGGGGTTTTGCAGGACTGACCACTGCGGACGAGGAGTACAAAGGCCGTGAACTGGAACTCGGTGCGGTGCTCTGGGTGAACATGCAGTAATCGGGCTTGATATATTTCAAGGCTACAGGCCGTCGGGCTTCCGGCGGCCTGTTTTTTTTGTGATAGTGGTCATGCCTTGCCAGTGGCTTCCATAGAGGGCACCTATGGAATTGTGCTAAGTATATGCCGTGTGGCGATTGGACATGCGTCAGTAACCGGGTATCCTGTAAGAATGGCAAGTTTCGTCCGGAAGGGGTACTGAATGAACGATGCGGCGAAAAAGATTCTGCTGATTGTGGTGTTGGCGCTGGCCGTCGCCGCATTCTTCTATTTCGACCTCGACAAGAAGCTGACGCTTGAGAACATCAAGCAGTCGCAGGCCGAATTGAAACGCCTCTACGAGCAGCGGCCCTTCATGCTTATAGCCGCGTTCGTCGCGGTATATATCCCCATGGTGACCCTCAGCCTGCCCGGTGCCACAGTGCTTGCCCTGGCGGCAGGGGCTATGTTCGGCGCCCTGGTGGGAACCATCGTGGTGTCGTTCGCCAGCACCATCGGTGCGACCTTTGCCTGCACAATTTCCCGGTACCTGTTGCGCGACTGGGTGCAAAGGCACTTTGGAGACCGGCTGGTAAAGATCAACGAGGGCATCCACCGTGAAGGGGCCTTTTATCTGTTTTCCATGCGCCTTATCCCGATATTCCCATTTTTCGTGATCAATCTGGTCATGGGATTGACCGGTATGCCGCTGCGTACCTTTTACTGGGTCTCGCAGGTGGGGATGCTGGCCGGAACCTTTGTCTTCGTGAACGCAGGCAGCCAGATCGCGCAGATCGACAGCCTTGGTGGGATTCTCTCGCCGCAGTTGCTGCTTTCTTTCGCGCTGCTCGGAATTTTTCCACTTGCGGCAAAAAAGGGCATGGCGTTTTATCGGAAAAAAACCGGACGCAAGCCGGTACAGCCCCAATAATAGCGGGTCCTTGGCATGTCGATGAATACCGGTAGTGCGGAGGAAATCTCCGAGTCCTGCACAAGCTGCGGTGCGTGCGTGGCGTCATGCGCATTTCTCAAAAAATATGGCGACCCGAGCGAGCTGGCGAAGAGGGCCAATACTGCCGAAGGCAGGAGCATTGCCTATGAATGCAGCCTTTGCGGATTGTGTGATGCCGTTTGCCCGGAATCGCTTCGACCGTCGCACATGCTCCTCGATTATCGCAGACAGGCGGTGAAGGGTAGGGAAATCGACCTACGGCCATATAAACCGGTTTTGAATTATGAGCGGATCGGCCGCTCCGCCTTATTCAGGCTCTTTGCAGTGCCGAATGCTGCCGAGACCGTGTTTTTTCCCGGCTGCACGCTGCCGGGGACCCGTCCCCACCAAACCTTTCAGGCGTGGAAGTATCTGAGAAAGATATATCCAGACCTCGGAGTCGTGTTGGAATGCTGTTCCAAGCCGTCACACGATCTTGGACTTCAGGAGGGATTTGAGTTCTCTTTTCATGCGTTGAGAGAGCGTCTCCATGCCGCCGGGGTGCGCCGGGTCATAGTAGCCTGTCCCAACTGCCACAAGGTTTTTCGTCAATATGCTCAGAGGCTGGAACTGCTGACGGTATACGAGGTCATGGCCGAGCACGGCGACACGCCTCCAATCCCCTTGAGCGAACGTGCCTCGGTGCTGCATGACCCCTGTCCGCTTCGGAATGAATCCGCCATTCATGATGCCGTGCGAAAGCTTGCTGACGGGCTTCCGTGCCAAGTGGATTCGCCAAAGCGTTCGCGAGATCGGACGCTCTGCTGCGGTGAAGGCGGCGCGGTGGGATTTGTCGCTCCCGGACTTGCGGGAAAGTGGACGCAACGTGTCCATCGTCAGGCCGGGAAGCGCAGGATTATTACTTATTGCGCCGGTTGCGCCGGTTTTCTGTCAAAGGGCGGGGAGGCCGTGCATCTGCTCGACCTGTTTTTCGGTGGTGATTCCGGCCGGACCGTTGGATTTCCTTTTACCTATTTCGCCCGGCTGCGGCTGAAGCGTCGGCTGCGGCGAATGATTGGGCGATAAGTGCTGTTTGAAGAAAGAAAAACCCCGCCGGAGCGGGGTTTTTTTGTTGTCTATGCCGGGCAGTGCTAAACGCTTGCTGCCTTGCGGATGACGCGCACCAACTGGTTGGTGAAGCCCGCTTCGTTGTCGTACCAGACGATGAGCTTGAGCTGGGTGCCGTTCATGACGCGGGTCAGGGGAGCGTCTACCACGCCGCCGAAGGTGGAGCCGTTGTAGTCCACGGAGACCAGCGGTTCCTCAGTGTAGCCGAGGGATTCGTTTGCCGCGCCCTTGAGTGCCGCGTTGACTTCCTCTGCGGTTGTGGACTTGTCCAGTTCCACCACGAGGTCCACCAGAGACACGTTGGGCGTGGGCACGCGAATGGCCATGCCGTCCAGCTTGCCGTTGAGTTCCGGCAGCACGAGGCCCACGGCCTTGGCTGCGCCGGTGGTGGTGGGCACCATGTTGACGGCGCAGGCGCGGGCGCGACGGATGTCCTTGTGGGAGCCGTCGAGGATGCGCTGGCTCATGGTGTAGGAGTGCACCGTGGTCATGATGCCGTGCTTGATGCCGAATTTGTCGTTGACGACCTTGGCGGCGGGAGCGAGGCAGTTGGTGGTGCAGGAGGCACTGGAAATGATCTTGTGCTCCGGGGTAACGTCGTCGTGGTTCACGTTGTACACCACGGTGATGTCGGCGTTTTTGCCCGGTGCGGAGATGATGACCTTCTTGGCACCGCATGCGAGGTGCTTTTCGCAGCTTTCGCGGTCGGTGAACTTGCCGGTGGTCTCAATGACGAAATCGCAGCCAAGCTCGCCCCAGGTCCATTCACCGGGAGCGTTGCGGGTGACCTTGATTTCCTTGCCGTTGACGCTGAAGCCGTTTTCGGTGGCCTCCACGCCGTCGAACGTGCCGTGGACGGAGTCGTATTTCAGCAGGTGCGCCAGGTCCTCGTTGGAGGCACGAGCGTTCACCGCAACGATTTCAAGATCCTTGTCGTCGGCGAGCAGGCGAGTGAGATACCTGCCGATCCTGCCGAATCCGTTAATGCCGAGCTTGGTAGCCATCTAATATCCTCCCGGAAAGGTTTAATTCCATTGTGCCTTTTGAGCGCGAATACAATACAATTGCAATTATAAACCGTCAACGGGACAGTTGAAATCGCATCCTTCAAGCCTCGTCAGGGTTTCTCTGTGCGTGAAGTCGAAGTGTAGCGGCGTCAGCGTGATGTATCCTTCGGTCAGCAGGGCACGGTCGCGGTCGGGGCTGATGGACTCGGGCGGAATCTCGCCGTCGAGCCAGTAATACGGACGACCGCGCGGGTCGGTGCGCGTGTCGTAGAAGTCGCGATAGCAGGCCCGGGTGTGGGCGCATATCCTCAGGCCGCGGCTCTCTTCCGGCGCGCACTTGGGGTAGTTCAGGTTCATGACGCATTTGTCGGGCAGCTCGCTCCACGGAATCTTCGGGATGAGGCTTACGGCGTGGCGGGCCTGCGCCGAAAGGTCACCCGGGTTGAAATCATCGAAGGAGACCGCCAGCGACGGGTGGCTCATGAGCGCCCCTTCGGTTGCGGCGGAGACCGTTCCCGAGTAAAGGATGTCCACGCCCACGTTGGCGCCGGCGTTTATTCCGGAGAGCACGAGGTCCGGCGGACCGTCGAGCAGCGTGGAGAGCGCCAGCTTGACGCAGTCCACCGGAGTGCCGTACACCCCTTGACCCTTGAACCCGTCTTCCTGAAAGTCCTTGACCTTCAGCGGCATGCTCAGGGTCACGGCGTGTCCCACAGCCGACTGTTCGGTGACCGGGGCCACCACGCGGACGTCGTGTCCCGCCTCGATGAGCGCCGCGTAAAGCGCCCGGAGGCCGACGGCCTGGATGCCGTCATCGTTTGTAAGCAGTATCTTCATGGGTGCTCCGAATTTGACAATTCGTGTGAAATCAGGTTCATAATGCGTACAGCGCGGCACGGCCGCGCACATCGCCGGGACGGGTCCCGTTTTCGGCGGGGTACCCCAACTTCCAACCAATGGCAACAGCAGTGACACAAAAGTCGCATTACATACGAGACATCACGCCCGGAGAACGGGTTCGCGACCTCTTTCTCGTGGCCCGGGCCGATCTGGCCCAGTCCCGCAATGGTCCGTACTGGAATCTTGTCCTGCAGGATTGCAGCGGACAGGTGGAGGCCAAGATCTGGAATCCGCTGAGTCAGCAGTTTCAGTCCATCGACACCGGCAGCATCGTCATGGCGGAAGGGCTGGTGGAGACCTACAGGGACAGGCCGCAGCTCAAGATTGATTTCCTTGACATGAGCCCTTCGGAAAACGGGCACGACCTCGCCATGTTCATGCCCGCCGCAGAGCGTCCGGCAGAGGAGATGATGGAAGAGCTTGAGGACATGATCCTTGAGTACATGCAGTACAAGCCGTGGAAGAAGTTCTGCCGCAAGGTGCTGCGCGATCAGGATATCCGCCGCCGTATGCTAGCTGCTCCCGGAGCCAAGACAGTGCATCACGCCTACGTCGGCGGGTTGCTTGAACACACCCTCGGAGTCGCCAAGCTGTGCATGTCCATGTGCGACGTGTACCCGGAGCTTGATCGCCAGACCCTGCTGGCCGGTGCCATCTTTCACGATCTCGGCAAGGCATGGGAGCTGACCATGGGGCCTGCGCACGAATATACGGACGAAGGCAAGCTGCTTGGCCACATTCAGATGGGACAGGAACGGCTGGAGCCGTTTCTGCGTCGCGCAAAGGACCTTGATGACGGCCTCAAGCTGCACCTGCGGCACCTGATCACCAGTCACCATGGTGAGCACGACTTCGGCTCTCCCATTCGGCCCAAGACACCTGAAGGGTTCGCGCTGCATTTCGCGGACAACATGGACGCCAAGATGAACATGATCGACAAGGCGTATGCCGACATGGATCAGACCGGCGCCGAATGGTCCCCGTATCTGCGCTTCCTTGAACGAGATATTTTCCGAGCACCCAAAACGCCCGATCCTTCGCGGGAGAAGGCCAAGAAGGTCAAGAACCAATGTTTATTACCTTTGAAGGGATAGAAGGCACCGGCAAGACCACCCAGATCGGCATGCTCAAGGAGTATCTGGAGTCCAAGGGCCGGGAAGTGCTGCTGACCCGGGAGCCGGGCGGCAGTCGTGTGGGTACCGAGCTGCGCAAGATGCTGCTGCACGTGGAAAGCAAGGACCTGACCTCGCTGGCCGAGCTCTTTCTCTACCTCGCCGACCGCGCACAGCATGTGGCACAGATTGTCCGCCCCGCACTGGAAGAGGGCAAGGTGGTCATCTGCGACCGCTTTGCTGATTCCACGGTGGTCTATCAGGGCTACGGACGCGGGTTGGACCCCAAGATGCTCCATGAACTGAACGAAATTGCCGTGGACGGTACCTGGCCGCAGCTGACCCTGCTGTTGGATCTCGACGCCGACACCGGTCTGCGTCGCGCCATGACCAGGAACATGCAGGACGGCACATCGCAGGCGGAAGGGCGTTTTGAGGCAGAGCACATATCCTTTCATAATCGAATTCGCGAGGGGTATCTCACGTGGGCCGCGCTCAAGAAGGAGCGCTTCAAGGTCGCCGATGCCTCGGGCACGCCCGAAGAAGTTTTCGAGAAAGTGCGGCATTTCGTGGATCAGCGCCTGGAAGAGGCGTAAGAGTAAATTATTTCGATTGATTGGACTCTCTGAATGGACCGGGGCGGCTGCAATGCCGTTTCGGTCCATTTTCTTCTGTTATTTCTCATGCTTTGTGCTAGGGTAATGGTTCCTGAAACGGATAAAACCGCTCGATACGGAGAGGAATGTTGCGTCAGAGTCCCCCAGCGCCGGTGAAAGCCCTTGCCGTCCGGCGAAGCATCATTTTCGATACCGCCAAGTATCTGGCCGTGATGGCCCTCATCTGCTGGGGGCTGTATTCGGCATCCGAGACCTTGGGGTATAACTGGCAGTGGTATCAGGTGCCCAAGTACCTGTACTCCATGGAGGAAGGCTTTGCGCCCGGACCGTTGCTGGAAGGACTGTTCGTGACGTTCCGGATCACGGCGGTAAGCATGGGGCTGGCGTTTCTCATAGGTCTGGGCACGGCGTTATGCCGCATGTCACCGTATGTGTCGTTTCGCCTTATCGCCCGCTGCTACATGCAGATCATCCGCAACTCGCCTCTGCTCATCCAGCTGTTTTTCATTTATTTCGTCGTGGCCCCTGTTCTGGATATGAGCGCGTTCTGGGCCGCGGTGCTCTCCCTGAGCCTGTTCGAAGGAGCCTATGCCTCGGAGATTTTCCGCGCAGGTATAACTTCCATAGACAGCGGGCAGTTCGACGCGGCCAAAGGGCAGGGGATGCCGCCGTTCGTCATGTACGTGCACATCATCCTGCCGCAGGCCATCCGGCGCATCCTGCCGCCGCTCACCGGGCAGGTGGTCTCTCTGGTCAAGGACTCCGCGCTGGTCAGCACCATCGCCATCATGGATCTGACCATGCAGGGGCAGAACATTATCGCCGAGACCTTCCTCACTTTTGAAATCTGGTTTACCGTGGCGGCCATGTATCTCATCGTCACGCTGACCCTTTCGCGACTGGCGGCCGTTATGGAAAAACGGCTGATGCTTACATAAATCAAATCAATCAAGGAGTTGACCATGACAATCTGGAGAACCATCACCACCGGTCTTGCGACCCTGATCGTGATCCTCGGCGTGTCCCACGTTTCCCTTGCCGCAGGGGATGCCAGACAGGAGCTCGCTAAAACGAGCACGTTGGAAGCGGTCATGCAGCGTCAGGCCATCAGAGTCGGTTTCGACACGTTCAAACCGTGGGCCATGAAAGACAAGAGCGGAAAATACGTCGGCTTCGAGATCGACGTTGCCAGAAAACTGGCCGAGGATATGGGCGTCAAGCTCCAGCTGGTTCCCACGCAGTGGAACGGCATCATCCCGGCGCTCCTCGGCGGCAAGTTCGACATCATCATCGGCGGCATGAGCGTTACTCCCAAGAGAAACCTCAAGGTCAACTTCTCCATCCCCTACGAATACTCCGGCATGAGCATCGTGGCCAACAAGCGCAAGGCCGGGGGGCGTGACTCCATCAAGGAGTTCAACAACCCGGAAACGGTTATTTCCGTTCGCATGGGCACTACGGCGCACGTTGCCGCCAAGAACTTCCTGCCCAAAGCCACCCTCAAGGTTTTCAGCGACGAATCCCAGACCATTCAGGAGCTGCTGAGCGGACGCGCCGACGCACTGGTCGCTTCCAGCCCGCTGCCCGAGACGCTTGCCGGTGAATACTCCGACAAGCTGGAACTGCCTCTGGACGAAGACTTCACGAGCGAGCCCATCGCCTTTGCCGTGCGCAAGAGCGACTATGACTTCACCAACTTCCTGAACAACTGGATTCGCGTGAACTTCTCCAACGGCTGGCTCCAGAACCGGTATGACTACTGGTTCAAGTCCAAGGAATGGGAATCCCAGCTACAGTAGCGATCCGTTTTGAATAAAGCAGATTCGCTTCAGGCGAAAAAACTGTTCCGGCCGCTCGACGTCTTCGTCCTGCTGGCGGTTGCCGGGGCGGGCGCATGGTTTGTCTACAAGACAACCGTGGCCCTCGACTACAACTGGAAATGGTCGATAATCCCCCAGTACCTGCTGCGCACGGACGAGGCGTCGGGCGAGCTTGTGCCCGGCCTGCTTATGCAGGGGCTCTTCACCACCCTCAGACTCAGTATCTGGGGGGGCTTGGTGGCGACCGTCCTCGGGCTGGTGTTCGGCCTTATGCGCGTGAGTCCGAAGCTGTTTTTCCGGCAGCTCTCGGTGACGTATGTTGAACTCGTGCGCAACACGCCGCCGCTGGTCATCGTCTTCGTCTTCTACTTCTTCATCGGTGACCAGATTCTGACGCTGTTGAACATGGACGCTCTGGTCGCCTGGCTTTCCAAGGAACCGCGGACGCTCATGCCGATACTTTTTGGTCCGGTGGAGCAGCTGCCGCAGTTCGTTTCCGCCACCATCACCATCGGGCTGTTCGAGGGTGCCTACATCGCTGAGATAGTCCGCGCAGGGGTGGAGTCGGTGGAAAAAGGACAGTGGGAGGCATCCGCGTCGCAGGGGCTGTCACGCTACCAACAGCTGAGGCACGTGGTTCTGCCACAGGCGCTGCGCCGCATGTTGCCCGCTCTTGCCGGACAGTTCATCTCCACCATCAAGGACTCTTCCATCGTGGCGATCATCTCCATCCAGGAGCTGACGTTTCAGGGACTGCAGATCATGGCTGCCACTTACAGAACGTTCGAGATATGGATCACCATTCTCGCCCTGTATTTCGTGCTGACGTTCATATGCTCCACCGCGGTCGATGCGCTGGAGCGCAAGCTGAACTATGGTCGTCCGCAGCTTTGACAGCGACGGCTGAAAAGAGCATAAGGTAGTTTCGCTTAAAGGAATTCGGTATGGATTCTCCGCAGCGAAACCCAAACAAAGATTATTCCGGAGGCCTTCATGAGCAAGGACGTCAAGGTTTACGCACTCAGCACCTGTATTCACTGCAAGAACGCCAAGAGATACCTGGACGAATGCGGGGTGAAATACGACTGCACTTTTGTGGACGAGCTTGAAGGCGACGAACGCCGCCAGACCATCGAGCAGATCAAGGAGCACAATCCCGCAGTGTCCTTCCCGACCATCGTCATCGGCGACAGTGTGGTGGTGGGCTTCAACAAGGACAAGATCAACAAGGCTCTGGAGGACTAGGGATGGAGGTCCGCGAGCTGTATGAGAACCTGAAGAAGATTCAGGAACCCAAGGGATATTACTTCAACGAAGATGAGGACATGACCTTTCCGTTGCTGGAAAGCCTGCTGACCAACAAGGAAAGACTGGGCTACATGGCCTGTCCTTGCCGTCTTGCCAACGGAAGCTTTGAGGCCGACAAGGATATCATATGTCCCTGTGTCTATCGCGAGGCGGATGTTGAAGAGTATGGCGCCTGCTTCTGTGCGCTCTATGTTTCCAAGGAGTGGAACGAAGGGAAGATCGAAAAAGAGGTGGTGCCGGAGCGGCGGCCGCCGGAGAAGATACTCTTCTGAAGATTGAAAAAAGCCCCGGCTAGCCGGGGCTTTCGTTTATACAGCGTATTTTCTTGAATTTCTGAACTGAAGTTCTCGGAGGATGACTCGTTCATACTCCGGATTGACCTCGGAGTCGTTCTGGCCGAAGTTTTCAACGTGTCTCGCCAGTTCCTGGGTTTCCATCCAGAAATCCAGAAGTTCCTCATCTTCTAGACATTTCACCTGCTCTTCCAGAGAGATGTTGTCGTCGGAGCTTGCGTAGTATCCCATACGGATCAGGCCCTCTTTGCTGAATTGTCAGAGAATCGGGTCGCTTAGCGAATTGCTGCCGCATACGTTAGTCTCAAAGGCGGATTGCGTCAACTCCAAAACGCGCTGATTATAACGCCTTCGCGAAAAACGATGAAACGTGCATGTGAGTTGACAAATCGGCCGCTCCTTGCCATTTTTCCTTGGTATACAAAAGCATCCCCGAACAGCGGTTTGCGCATCACAGACAGCGAGAGGATTCCGCATCATGGAAGTTGAAGAAAACGACGTTCAGCATCAGGACGCAGAGCTGATACAGCTTGTCACGTTCACCATCGGTCACGAGGAGTTTGCGGTGGACATCCTGCGGGTCCAGGAAATCATCCGGACCATGGATATCACCAACGTTCCCCGTGCCCCGGAGTTTGTGGAAGGTGTCATAAACCTGCGCGGGAAGGTCATTCCCATCGTGGATCTGCGCCGCCGCTTCGGCCTTGAGTCCCGTAAGCACGACAAGCACACGCGCATCATCGTCATCGAAATCAACATGATGATCGTCGGCTTCATCGTGGACTCGGTATCCGAGGTGTTGCGGATTCCTTCCGGCACCATCGAACCGCCGCCGCCCGTTGTTTCCGGTCTTGAATCGGAGTACATCAGCGGCGTGGGACAGCTGGAAGAGAGGCTTCTCATCCTTCTCGATCTCGACCAGCTGTTGAGCAACGAGGAAAAGGAAGCCTTGAACAAGGTTTAAATACCGAGATCACCAGAATCCGAAAGCCGCCTTTCGCCGGATGCGCAAAGGCGGTTTTTTCGCGTTTCCGCGCACTGGTGGCTGGGAGAGCAAGTGCAGCCGAAAGAATTACAGGACTTTCTGCGCGGCAAGACCGACAGCCTGCGCATTTTCAAGAGCGGCCCCGGCACCAGGGCCTTGCTTGCCCGGGAGCTCGTGGACCGTGGCGAAAACGTCGTGCTCGTGGTTCCGGGCGCGCGTGAACTCAAGGAGTCTCGTGCGCTTTTGGGGATGACCCTGCCGGGCGGCGAAGATCCCAACGCCCCGGCATGGGAGCACGGTCTTGCCGTGCTGCCGCCGTATCCCGCCGCGCGCCCCCGTCCGGAAGAATGGGCGGAACGCTGGGCCGCCATGCACAGCCTTGTCTACGGCAAGCGGCCCATGTGCCTGCTGATGACCGTGGACAACTTCATGACCCGCTGGCCTGATCCTGCAACGCTGGAAAACTGTTGGCTTCCACTTTCCAAGGGCGACGACCTTTCTCCGGAGATGATTCTGGAGCAGGCCGTGAGCTGGGGGTACACCCGGACCAAAATGGTCTCCGGCCCCGGACAGGCCGCGCTTCGTGGCGATATTCTCGACATCCACGCGCCCGGATATCCCATGCCGCTGCGGCTGGAGTTCTTCGGCGATACGCTTGAAGACATTCGCCTTTTCGACGGTCCGTCGCAGCGCTCCAAGGCTGACCTCGCTGAAGCCATGCTGCTGCCGGTTTCGCCCGGCATTGCCGCGGATCCTCATGCATCTGCCGCCCGCAAACTGTGGGAGGAGTATCGCACTCGGGGCGAAATGGGGGCCGACGACGAGAAATTTCTGCGTGAGAAACTCGACCAGTCCGACGGAAACGTCTGGCCGGGGCTGTTTTATCCGGACGCAGGAGGCATCGAAAAACTCTTCCCACCTAAGACCACATTCATCCTCGCTGAAGGCGGGGAGCTTCGCGAACGCATTGAAGACGCCGAACGCAACTGGCGAGGATTCCTGGAGTCCGAGGAGCGGGAACACGGCCGCCGCTGGCCGCTTTCCGCCCTGTGCCGGACGCCTGAGAGTGCTCGGGGGGCTTGGCGCGACGGACGTCAGTTGGTTTTCGAGGAACTGGTCATCGGCACGGAAAAGAAGGGCATTGATCTGCCGGAACGCTCCATTGGTGAATTTGCAGATATTTTCTGGCAGCCCGAGCATCAGCGCAGGCCGTGGCAGGCGCTCATGGAGGGCATCAAGGAATGGAACCGCGCTGGACAGACCACCGTCCTCGGCTTCCGTACCGACCGGTCCCGCAACCGCTTCCTGAGTCTTGCCGAGCCTGAACGTATTCCTTTCGGGCTGGGATTCGATCCTGAAAAGGAAGGCACTTCGGCCGTCATCTCCGGCTTTCGTCACGGAGTTGAGGTCGAGTGGGCCGACATCCGGCTGCTCGGCGAGGGCGTGCTTCAGCCGGAGGCGCCCAAATCCCACCGCGCCCGCGACAAGGCCTTCAAGGGCCTGACCGCTTACGAAGACCTTTCCGACGGCGACCTTCTGGTGCACCGCGACTACGGCCTCTGCCGCTACGGCGGACTGCACCACATGAAGCTCGGCGACGTGGCCAACGACTACCTGCTTCTGGATTTTGCCGGGGACGACAAGCTCTACCTTCCTGTTGACCGCCTCAAGCTCGTGCAGCGGTTCAAGGGGCCGGAGGGTGCGAGTCCTGCGCTGGACAAGCTGGGCGGCACCCGCTGGAAAGCCACCACGACTCGCGTACGCAAGGCCATCGAAAAGATCGCGCATGAGCTTGTTGAGATGTACGCCTACCGCCGCGTGACCAAGGGCTTCAGCTACGGTCCGCTGGACGAGATGTACCACGATTTCGAGGTCGGTTTCGGTTTCGAGGCCACGCCGGATCAGGAGAAGGCCATCCGTGACGTGTTCGAGGACATGGAAAAGCCCGAACCCATGGACCGCCTTGTGTGCGGCGACGTGGGCTTCGGCAAGACCGAGGTCGCTCTTCGGGCTGCGTTTCGGGCGGCCATTGAAGGCCATCAGGTGGCACTGCTGTGCCCCACGACGGTGCTGGCCGAGCAGCATTATCAGACTTTCCTGCGTCGCATGGAAGATTTCCCGCTGCGCATCGGCATGCTCAGCCGCTTCGTGGACCGCAAGCGGCAGAAGACCGTGCTCGAAGCCGCGGCAAGGGGCGAGATTGATATCCTCATAGGCACGCACCGCCTGCTCTCCAAGGATGTGGAGATGCCCAACCTCGGCCTGCTCATCCTCGACGAGGAGCAGCGGTTCGGCGTGCGTCACAAGGAACGGCTCAAGCAGTTCCGCAACACCATCGACGTACTGACGCTTACGGCCACGCCCATCCCGAGGACGCTTCAGTTGTCGCTCTCCGGCCTCCGGGGGCTGTCCGTCATCGAGACGCCGCCCGAGGACCGCAAGCCGGTGAAGACAGGCATTCTGACACGCGAAAAGGCCGAGCTGCGGGGCATTCTCCAAAGAGAGCTGGAGCGCGGCGGGCAGGTGTTCTGGGTGTACAATCGCGTGGAAGGGCTGGAACGCGCTGCTGAATACGTGCGCGAACTGGTGCCCGATGCGCGCATCGGCATGGCGCACGGCAAGATGACCGAGAAGAAGCTCGAAGAAACCATGCACGGCTTCTGGCATGGCGAGCTGGACGTGCTTGTCTGTACCGCCATCGTCGAGTCGGGACTGGATTTCCCCAACGCCAATACCCTTATTGTTGATCAGGCCCAGATGTTCGGCCTCGGCCAGCTCTACCAGCTTCGCGGCAGGGTGGGGCGCAGCGAGCGGCAGGCCTATGCCTATTTCGTGGTCCCCTCGCTTGATGATTTGCAGGAAAAAGTCCGGAAACGCTTGCGGATCATTCTTGATCTGGATTATCTCGGTGCCGGGTTCAAGGTTGCCATGGAAGACCTCAGGCTTCGCGGCGCGGGAAATATTCTGGGCGAGACCCAGTCCGGGCAGATCGCGCGCGTGGGGCTGGACCTTTTCCTCGAAATGCTGGAGGAAGAAGTTCGTCGCGTGCGCGGCGAGGTTTCGGCCAAGGCTTCCGAGCCGGAGCTGAATTTCGTGTTCGAGGCGCATATCCCGAGCGATTACGTGCCCGACTCGCGCGAAAGACTGCGATACTACAAAGCCCTTTCGGGAGCGGCAAACGATGCCGAGCTCACCGAACTGGAAGCCGAACTGAAAGACCGCTTCGGCAGCCTGCCCGAGCAGGTGGACACGTTCATCGGCGTGCTCACGCTCAAGCAGACGCTGGCGCGCCTGCAGGCCGAACGTGCTGAATTGTACCCGGGCCGCGCAGTGATCTCATGGGAAGAAGGCACCGGTCCCTTCACACCGGAAAGCCTCGTCGCGTGGGCCTCGGCGCGTGAAGACCGGGCGCGGCTCATGCCGCCGGCGCGCATCGAGCTTCGTTACGCCGAGGGAGATTCGGTGCGCGAAGCCCTTGAGGCTGCGGCTGTGGAGCTGGACGCACTGGCTGACGAGCGGCCCAACCAAACGACCGAAACGGAATCGAAATGAAACGTTTTATACTGATCTTGACCACCCTTGCCGTCCTGCTGACGGGCTGTTCCCATGATACGACCGAAGTCGGGGTCGTGGCGCGCGTCAACGGCGAGCCCATCATGTTGGATACGCTGGAGTATCTGCATGATCTCCAGTCTCTTGGACAGGAAGGGATGTCCATCCCCAGCGTGGAGATGCTGCGCGAGGAGTACAGCGACATTCTGGCGGATCTGATCGTAGCCACGCTGGTGCGTCAGGAGCTTGAAAAGCTTGATCTGGCCGTCACAGAGCAGGAAATGCAGGACGCGGAGAACGACGTCCGCTCCGACTATCCCGAAGGCGAGTTCGAAACGCTGATCCGTGAGCAGTATATCGACCTGGACCACTGGCGCGATCAGATGCTGGATCAGCTTGCCGCACGCAAATTCATGCAGCAGGTGCTTCGGCCCCGCATCAAGATCGACTACAAGGAAGCCGAGGCCTACTACAAATCGCACATCGCGGACTTCGTCATGCCCGCGTCCATGCGGCTTCTGGTGATACGGGGGCCCAACCGGCAGGTGGTCGAGAGTGCGGTGTCCAAGTTTCGCGACGAGCGGGACAGGGAGGCCCTGCGCACGGCTTTTACCGAGCTTGAAGTTCGCGAACTTGTCATGAACAAGAAGCGGCTTCCGGCCATTTGGAGCGCGGCGCTCAAGGGGCTTGACGAAGGACAGAGCAGCGGCGTCATCAAGGAAAAGTTCGGCTACGAAGCCCTTGTGGTGCTGGAAAGGACTCCTGAAAAGGTGCTCAGCCCCACGCAGGTGTACCCGCTGGTGGAAGAGGTGCTTCTCGAACGCAAGGTCGAGGCCGCTTTCAACGAATGGTTGGAAAAGGCCGTTTCCCAGGCCGAAATCAAGATCAGCAAGCACCTTCTGCGCGAGGCCGCGGATGAAGCGGCCGACAACGCCACGAACGGGTAGCTGCAGTATTGCAGAGCGGGCCCAAAGGGTCTAAAGTACCGCGAAAAAATCCCCCTCGTGAAGGGCGGGGAAACGGAGTTGAGAATAATGCGCAAAATTGCAGCATTGACCATAGGCATCCTTTTGATCTTCGCTTCCGCGGCCATGGCCGAGGAGTATGTCTTTGACCGCATCCTGGTGAAGGTCAACGATGGCATTATCACGGAATCCGACCTCCAGATGAAGCTGAAAAATGTCAAGGAGAAGGCCAAGGAGCAGGGGAAGGAAATCACCCCTGAAGCCATGGAGCAGATCCGTGCCAAGATTCTTGACAAGATGGTCGAGGATCTGTTGCTCGACATGGAAGCCCAGACTTATGGAATTACCGTGGACGATGAGGACATCGACGAAGAGATCGCTTACATCAAAAGCCAGCGGAACCTTTCCGATGAGCAGCTGTTGGAGATCCTTTCGCAAGACGGCCTCACCATCGCGGATTTCCGGGACCAGTTGCGGGACTCCATCAAGAAGAATCGCATCGTGAACCACATGGTCCACAACAAGGTGCTGGTCACCGATACCGAACTCAAACAGGAATACGAGCAAAACATCGACCAGTATTCCACGGGGGAGATGGTTGATATTTCGGTCATCGTCCTTCCCGTTGACGTTGCCAGCGAAGAGGTTCTCAAACGCATAAACGATGGCGAAATGACCTTTGCCGAGGCGGCCGACAAGTATTCCGTGGGCCCCGGGGCCGGAGACGGCGGCAAGGTCAACGACGTCATGCGACAGGCGCTCGCACAAGAGTGGCAGGACGCCCTCAAGGGGTTGGAGCCCGGGCAGATGACGGACCCCACCCTTATCGGTGGCAAGGAGACCATCATCCTGCTGCGCAAGGTCAAGCCGGGTGAAGTGACTCCTTTCAAGGAAGTTAAGGACAAACTGCTCAAGCGCATGATGGCCGAACGCCGCAAGGAAATTTTCGAGGAATACTTTGAGGAGCTGCACGAAAAGGCAGTTATTACGTACATGGACAAGAATAACGGCGGAGAATAAAAGGCATGACATTTCAGGAAATGGGCGAAGAGCTCAGAAAGGCGCGCGAAAGCCGGGGCATGTCCCTGGATGAAGTCGTCGAAATCACCAAGATAAGCCGCAGGAATATCGTGGCGCTGGAAGAGGGC
This sequence comes from Desulfovibrio oxyclinae DSM 11498, assembly GCF_000375485.1. Lineage (NCBI taxonomy): Bacteria > Pseudomonadati > Thermodesulfobacteriota > Desulfovibrionia > Desulfovibrionales > Desulfovibrionaceae > Desulfovibrio > Desulfovibrio oxyclinae. Next base: position 467,970 of record NZ_AQXE01000001.1, read on the forward strand.
AACACCGACCACTTGCCGCATCCGGTCTACGCCAAAGGGTTCGTCAGGAGCTACGCGCGCCTGCTCGGTCTCGACGGCGAGGAGCTGGCCATGGTGGTGGATCAGATCATTCCGGAAGACGAGGACAACCTTCCTTCCGGGTATGGTGACACAAGGGAGGCGGACAAGGCGCTCGCCGCGCACGAATCCTCCGGCGGCTCCGGAAAGAGTCGTCTGCCTTCAATCCTGCTGTTCATCGTCCTGCTTGCCGCACTCGTCGGGGCTGTTATCTATTTCGGCAAGCTGTACACGGTGCTGGACAAGCCTACCGCCTCGGTGGAGGAGCCTGCCGAAACCGCTACCATGGAAGACTCCTCGGCCAACAAGGCGAGCGAACCGGATCAGTCCGCTTCCAGTGAAGAGTCAGGTGCCAGCCTTGCTGATGAAACGGAACAGCCTAGCGCTGACATCGCTGAAGCCCCGGCCGCCAACGCCGCCGGGGCCAAACAGGAAGCAGTCGGGGGCGCAGACAGTGCCGCGACTCAGGTAGACGCTGCCGATGCGAGGGCTGCAACCGACGCCGCTACGGAAGCTCCCGCAAGGACGGTTGAGGCGGAAGTTCCTGAAGACGTGGAAACCGTCGGCGAGGAAACGGACGAATCGCAGGATCAGTTTCGCTACGCGCACAACATCGTCATCCGCGCAGTGACCGAGGCCGGTACATGGGTCGGGGTCTGGAAGGGTGATGAAGAAAAGCTCTACAGGGATTTCATCCTGCAAAACGGCGAACCGCTTCGCCTCAAGTTCAACAGCAAGCGCCGTATCCGCATCGGCAACGCCGGCGGCGTCGAAGTGACGCACAACGGCGAACCCATGGAACTCAACGCGGAAAAGGGCAGCGTCAAGACGCTCGTATTCGACGTTCCCTAGCCCGGCGGCTTCATGCGGTCCACCGAAAAAGCCATAGTGCTCAAGGTCGGCCGGTTCCGGGAAGCCGATGCCTGGGTCCGCATCCTGACCCCCACCCACGGAATATTCAACGCATTCGCCTTCGGAGGGCTTCGCAGCCGCAGACGCTTTACAGGTTGCCTCGATACCCTCAACCACGTCCTCTTCTCCATTGCAGCCAATAAAACCGGTACCTACTATTCCCTTGAGGAAGGGTCGTTGATTCACGGTTTTCAAGAGGTCAAGAAGAACCCTGCGGTGCAGGGACTGGCGGTCAACTGCGTACAGTTCGTGCGGATGCTCGATCCTTCGCCGGGGCAGGACTCGCGTATAGTGTATGATCTTCTGCTGGAAACGCTGGAGATGCTGGAAGAGAAGCTGCCTTCGGGCGATATGGTGCCGTTTTTGTTCCGGGCCAAGGCCGCTTTCGACCTCGGGTACCGTCCGGCCTTCGACATCTGCGCCTCCTGCGGCAGAGAGGCAGAGGGCATGCGCGCTCCGCTGGTGAGCGTGGAGTCCGGACAGGTGTTCTGCGCCGCTTGTCAATCGCGGCGGAAAGCGGTAGACGGAGTGGTTCGCCGGGTCTCGCCGGGAGTCCTCAGGTCATTGGAATGGATCCGGAACTCCCGCCCCGCCGACTGGGCGCGTCTCGGCATGACCGCTGACGTGGCCCGCCAGAGCCGCCGTCTCATCGAGGCGTTCGTTGCCTACCACCTCGGACTCCAGTGGGAGAACGGGTATTACAAAAAGGTTTGATTCGGAGTTATTGAATGAATTTTCAGGATGTTATTCTGACCCTGCAGGATTTCTGGTCCAAAAACGGCTGCGTCGTCACTCAGCCCGTTGATATCGAGGTGGGCGCGGGGACTTTCAACCCCTCCACCTTTTTCCGGGTGATCGGGCCGGAACCGTGGAATGTGGCCTATGTCGAGCCCTCCCGCCGTCCCACCGACGGACGCTACGGGGAGAACCCGAACCGTTTGCAGCATTATTTCCAGTTTCAGGTGATCCTGAAGCCCTCGCCGGACAACGTGCAGGAGCTGTATCTGGAGAGCCTTGCCGCGCTTGGCATCAAGGCCGACGAGCACGACGTCCGCTTTGTGGAGGATGACTGGGAATCCCCGACGCTCGGCGCATGGGGGCTTGGCTGGGAAGTCTGGCTCAACGGCATGGAGATCACGCAGTTCACCTACTTCCAGCAGGTGGGCGGCATCGACCTCAAGCCGGTGAGCGTGGAGCTGACCTACGGCCTTGAGCGCATCTGCATGTACCTGCAGGAGAAGGAATCCGTCTACGACCTGCAGTGGAACGACCGGGTTACCTACGGCGACGTCTACCACCAGAACGAAGTGGAGATGTCCAAGTACAACTTTGAGCTGTCCAATCAGGACATGCTCTTCGACCTGTTCGACAAGTTCGAGGCCGAGTGCCTGAACCTGTGCGAAGAAGGACTGCCGTGGCCCGCGTACGATTACTGCCTCAAGTGCTCGCACAGCTTCAACCTGCTGGACGCCCGGGGCGCCATCTCCATTACGGAGCGGGCCGCCTACATCGGTCGCGTGCGCAATCTGGCTTCGAAGATCGCCCACCTCTACGCCGCGCAGCGCGAGGAAATGGGCTATCCCATGCTGGGTAAATAACGGCGGCTCACGCCATCAAATAGACGAGACACACCATGGCCGAATTCGTTTTCGAGATCGGAACCGAGGAAATGCCCGCCCGCTTCGTGCCGAAGCTCGCGGCTGAATTGAAACAACTTTTCCGCGCCTCGCTTGAGGAAGCCATGATCGGCTTCGAAAGCGTGGACACCTACGCTACCCCGCGCCGTATCACCGCCCATGTGGTTGGAATCGCCGCGAAGCAGCGCTCCGAGGAAGAGACCGTCACCGGACCTCCGGTGCGTATCGCCTTTGACGAGGACGGCAACCTGACCAAGGCAGGGCAGGGCTTCGCCAAGACGCAGGGCGTTGCAGAGGATCAGCTCTACAAGCTGGAGACCGGCAAGGGTGAGTATCTGGCCGCCACCAAGACCGTCGGCGGTGGAGACACCTTCGACATTCTTCCCGCGCTCTGCTCCAAGGCGTTGGACGGCCTGAGCTTCCCCAAGCGTATGCGCTGGGGCGATTACGACCTGCTTTTCGGACGTCCGGTCCGCTGGCTGCTGGCCCTGCTGGACGACAAGGTGGTCGAGTTTACGCTTGAGAACCTGACTTCGGGTCGCATCACCCGCGGACACCGCGTGATGGGGCCGGGGCCGTTCGAAGTGGCATCCGCTGCCGATTATTTCCGCATCATGCAAGAAGACTGCAAGGTCGTCATCGATCCGGAGAAGCGCAAGAATCTCATCGTCGAGGAAGGCAACCGCCTCGCGTCCGAAGCGGGTGGCAGCATCGTCTGGAAGGACGGTCTGCTGGACGAAGTTGCGAACCTTGTCGAGTACCCGGTGCCCATTCTCGGCGACATCGGGGAAATGTATCTTGAACTGCCCCGCGAAGTGCTGCTCACCAGTATGCAGTCGCACCAGAAGAGCTTCGGCGTGCAGAAGGATGACGGCTCGCTGCTGCCGCATTTCCTGACGACCCTGAACATCGAGCCCCGGGATCGCGCTCTGGTCAAGAAAGGCTGGGAGCGGGTGCTCAAGGCACGTCTTGAAGATGCGCGCTTCTTCTGGGAAGCGGACATCAAGACCGACTTCGAGCACTGGCTCGCCAAGCTGGACAAGGTCGTGTTCCTCGGTCCGTTGGGCAGCATGGGCGACAAGACCCGCAGGCTGGAAAAGGTCTGCGGCTGGGTGGCGGACGAGCTGGGCGACTCCAAGGACGTCCTGCCCGGCGACATTGACCGCTTTGCCCGCGCCGGTCGTCTTTCCAAGGCTGATCTGGTTTCTGAAATGGTCAACGAGTTCGATTCCCTGCAGGGCCTGATGGGCGGCATCTACGCCCGCCGTGCCGGAAAGGGCGATATCGTGGCCGACGCCGTGGCGGAGCAGTATCTGCCCGCCGGTCCGGAAACTCCGGTCCCCTCGACGCTGCCCGGTGCCGTTCTCTCCATGGCCGATAAGGCCGACACCCTCGCGGGCTGCTTCGGCATCAAGAAGGTACCCACGGGCGCCAATGACCCGTACGCTCTTCGCCGCTGCGCGCTGGGCATCTGTCGCATCATCATGGAGCACGGTCTGGACCTCGATCTTGAGCAGCTGTTGCGTCACGCTCAGGCCGCGTACTCCGAGGATGTGAAGTGGAAGGTCACGCAGGAAGAGTCGCTCGAAATGCTGCTGGACTTCTTTGCCCAGCGGCTACGCGCCATGTTCACCGGACAAGGCTTCGCCACCCGCGTGGTGGATGCCGCCATCGGTGCCGGTTACAGCGATATTCACACCCTCAAGGCACGCCTTGAGGCCCTGTCCCGCTTCAGCGAGAGCGAAGGCTTTGAACAGGCGGTGCTGACCTTCAAGCGTGCGGCGAACATCATCCGCAAGCAGGGCGAGGAAGCCGGTCAGGAGCTTACCGGTGGCTTCGACCTCGACATGCTTGAGGACGACGCCGAAAAGGCGCTTGCAGAGCGCATGGAAGAATCCGCTCCGCGCTTTGAGCAGCTCTGGGCCGACGGCGACTTTGACGGGCTGTTCGGTCAGCTTGCGGAACTGCGGCCCAGCGTGGACGCCTTCTTTGACAATGTCATGGTCATGTGTGAAGATTCTTCACTCAGGGCCAACCGCCTGAATCTGCTGAAGGCTTTGGTCGACAGGCTGGGACGCCTTGCCGACTTCAATGCCCTTCAGGTCTAGAAAATGCTTGACAAACGGGGGCAGTGCTAGATAAGTAGCTCTGCCTTCGCTTTGAAAATACCGTTTTTTAACGCATAAGAATAAGACAAGCTTGAGGAGAAGTACCGTTGGCTAACCACAAGTCCGCCGTAAAAAGGCACCGCCAGAGCCTGGTCCGTAACCTGCGCAACCGCATGGCCAAGACCCGCATCAAGAATTCCGTCAAGGCCGTCCAGACTGCCATTGAAGAAAAGGATGCCGCCAAGGCTACCGAAGCCATGAAGGAAGTCACCTCCGTCATGGACAAGGCCGCCCGCAAGAAAGTCATCCACTGGCGTCAGGCTCAGCGCCGCGTCTCCCGTCTGCAGCAGGCCGTCAACAAGATCGGCTAACTGCTCGGACGTCTTCCGACTTTCAGAACCCGCTCTGCTTCGGCAGGGCGGGTTTTCGTGCTTGCCGTTTTCGTGTTTAGTAGAAGGCCCCGCCATGGTTTTCCATGGCGGGGCCTTCTAAGTGGGGATGCCGTCCGCGTGGACAGCTTTCAGCTTGTTTCGATCTATGCCTCAACGTCCTTCGTCTGCGATCTCGCGCAGGCCGTCGGGATGCAGAACCGTTATGTCCTTTCCGGACATCTCGATGAGTTCATCCTCGGTGAAACGCTTCAGGATGCGGGAAAGCGTTTCCTGAATGGTGCCGAGATAAAAGGCGATCTGGCCTTTGGGAAGGTCCAGCCGGAAGGTATTGGAGTCGTGCGAGGAGGCCAGCAAAAGCAGGTAAGAGGCTACCCGGGAGGGGGCTTCCTTGAGGCTCAGTTCCTCGATCTTGTTCACGAGAATCCTCAGCCGTTCGGCCAGCTGTCCCATCATCTTCATGGCCAGATCCGGGTCCTGACTGATGATGCGTTCGAATTCACGTCGCGGGATGAACATGAGTTCGGAAGGGTCCAGCGTCTGGGCATGGACCGGGAAGGTCGAGCCCTGAAAGACCGGGACCTCGGCAAAGGACTCACCGGCGCCGAAGATGTGCAGTATCTGCTCTTTTCCCGAAGGGGACATGCGGAAGATCTTCACTCTCCCTGAAAGCGTGGCGTAGAAACCGTTTGCCGGCGTGTCGGATTCGAAGATCAGTTCGTTTCGTTTGTAATGCTTGCAGACGGCGATTTGCGACAGTCGCTCCAGTTGGTTGTCCGGCAGCCCCTGAAAAAGGGAAACCGAACGCACCGCGTCAATGCTCTCCATTCTCTATCTCCAAAAAAATTGCATTCATTCTGGCTGATTTGACTTGAATCATGTCACGATGCCCTGGATTTGTCCATTGTGGGGCCGTGGAGAGACGCATGAATATCCTTATCGCCATACTGACTTCCCTGTCGCTGATTCTGCTCGGCGCGCACCACCTTCGCTTCGGCGAACCGGGGCTGACCGCCGCAATGCTGGTTCTGGCGGCACTGTTCCTCGCCCGAAGAGCGTGGGTGCGGATTCCGGTGCTGTTTACACTCTTCTGGGGCGCGTGGACTTGGGCTGACGCTACTTACGGATTTGTTCGTATGCGTATCCTCATGGGAGCAGACTGGGAACGGCTGGTGGTGATCATGGGTGCGGTGATGCTAGTAACGCTGGCCGCCGTCTTGCTCAATATCGCTCCGGCACAGGCCGGGTGGTACCGCAAGGGCACGGAGAACGCCAGAGCACGGGGAGCCGTGTTTGTGCTCACCTGCATAGGTCTCGGCATTGCGAGCGCCAAGGTGTCTTTCCCCGTGCTGCTGCTTGAACGTTTTGCGCCGGGCTGGGGCTGGCTGGAGATCATCCTTCTCGCCATCTACGCCCAGTGGGTCGTGAACATGATGCTCGATCGCACGAAGCAGCCCAAGGTCCGCAGGCGTATATGGGCCGGATTTTCGGCAGTGTTCTTTTTGCAACTGCTCATGGGGCTGCTCGGTGTGGACCGGATGCTCATGACCGGCGAGCTGCATCTGCCGGTCCCCGCCCTGATCGCGGCCGGACCGGTCTTTCGGGGAGAAGGTTTCTTCATGCCGATCCTGTTCGGCGTGACGCTCATCCTCGTCGGGCCTGCATGGTGCAGCCATCTCTGCTACATCGGCGCATGGGATGATTCGGCTTCCCGCATGGGAGCGCGCCGTCCGGCTAATCTGGGACGAAGGATTGTTCTGCTGACCCGAGTCGCATCCCTCGTGCTGGTCGTGGCAGCGGCATATGCCATGCGGCTGACCGGAGTGTCCTGGATGACGGCGGTCTGGAGCGCGGCGATTTTCGGGATGGTGGGTGTGATTATCATGGCGACGGTTTCCCGGCGTATGGGAACCATGGTACACTGTACGACATTTTGCCCCATGGGTGTGGTGGCGAACGTGTTGGGAAAGATTTCCCCGTGGCGCATCCGCATCGGCAGAGACTGCACCGGCTGCAACGTCTGCTTCAGCCGCTGCCGCTACTCTGCTCTGGATGCCCGGGCCCTGCAGGAAGGCAGACCGTCCCTGAGTTGTACGCTTTGCGGAGACTGTGTGGGAGCCTGCCGTCACGGGCAGTTGGAATATGCATTCCCCGGCCTGACCGCCGAGGCAGCGCGAGCAGCGTTTCTGGTCATGGTGGTCGGCCTGCACGCCGTATTCCTCGGCGTTGCGAGAATATAGCAATAAGCAAGAAACAGGAGGACAATATGATTACCAATAGAAAGATCATTCGCATCGACGAAGAGAAGTGCGACGGCTGCGGCCTGTGCGTCACCGGCTGTGACGAGGGTGCTCTGCAGATAATCGACGGAAAGGCCCGGCTCGTGAAGGAAAACTTCTGCGACGGTCTTGGAGCGTGCATCGGCGAATGCCCTCAGGGGGCGCTGACCATCGAGGAACGTCCGGCAGAGGACTTTGAACCGGAAGCCGTGAAGGAGCACCTCAAGAAGCAGGGACGCGACATCCCTGATCACCTGCCCACCACCGAGGAAGTGCGTGGTACCCCCGTGCGGCCCATGGGTGGCGGTTGTCCCGGTTCCCAGCTGCGCAAGATGACACCCTGTGGTCAGGCAAACAAGCCCAAGGAGCAGAAGACTGCCGAAGGCTCCAGCCTGTCCCACTGGCCCGTGCAGCTGCGCCTTGTTCCGCCGACCGCGCCGTTCCTGCAGAACGCCGATGTGCTGCTGACCGCAGACTGCGTGCCCGTGGCGCTGCCCGGCTACCATTCGGACTACGTGGCAGGCAAGGTTGTGCTCATGGGCTGCCCCAAGTTCGACAACCAGATGGAATACGCCAATAAGCTGGCGGACATGGTGAACACGGCAAACCTGAATTCCATCACCGTGATGGAAATGGAGGTTCCCTGCTGCTCCACCATGAGCGTCATTCTGGACAAGGCCTTCGAGATGGCGGGAAGGCGGGTCCCCGTGACCAAGCTGACCATCTCGCTTGACGGCCGTGTCATCAATACCGAAACCTTTGAAGCGTAAGGAGACAAAGCCATGCGCAAGATCGACCTCATCGCAGAAAACGGATTCAAGGAGAAGACCTTCAGCAACATGCTCGTGCACGACTGCGCGTTCGTGAAGGTCATCAACTTCAACTTCGAACCGGGGCAGGAACTGCCTGTGCACAGCCACGATATCGAGGGCGAGCTGACCATCACCGTCCTTGAGGGCGGCGGCCAGTTCCTCGGTGCCGACGGCGCGGAAATCCCGGCCAAGCCCGGCGACGTGCTGGTGAGCGAAATTGCGGACCCGCACGGCTTCCGTGCCGAGAGTCGTACACGCCTGCTGGTTCACATCGCGCCCCCGATCTAGGTTCAGAGGCCATGAAAACGGTTCATGACACCTTCGGAGCGGCTTCCTGCCGGGCGGACGGCCTCTGCGCCCTCCGTCCGGCAATGCCGCAAGGCTTCATGGACGCCGAGTCGCTCATGCGAGTCGCGGAGGTCGTGCGAAAGTACGACCTTCCCGGCGTCCGCGCCACCGGCGCCCAGCGGCTTGAAATCCACGGCATCCCCCCTGAACTGGTGGATACGGTGACCCAAGCCGTGGGGTCGCTCGACGGAAAATGTCCGTTCATGATGACGCTTTGCCTCGGTAAAGGGCAGTGCTCCCGCGGTTTGCAGGATACACGCTCCATGGCGGCAGCTCTTGAAAACATGCTGGAAGCAATGACGGATATTTCCGTGCGTCCCAAGTTTGGAGTATCCGGTTGCCCACGCGGCTGCGGGCAGAGCTGGGTTCGCGACATAGGGCTGATCGGTGACGCAAAAGGGTGGACGCTGCTCTTTGGCGGTGCTGCCGGGCGCAAGGCGAGACCGGGCGAAATTATTGCAAAACACCTCTGCGATGGAGATGTTTTGAAATATGTGAAGCGAACGCTTGATTTTTTTGCGGGAAACGCCAAGAAAGGGGAGCGCGCCGCAGGCTTTGCGGAAAGGATCGGCATGGAAGCCGTCCGGCAGGCGGCGCAGAACCCCGAGCCTGAGTGACCCCAAGGAGTACAGCATGTCCGCCACGCCAAAAGGCGCCATCCTTCAACGCGACAAGAAAACATACGCCATCGTCCCGCGCACGCCGGTGGGACTCGTGACCCCCGACTCCCTCGAAGCGATCGCGCGGGCAGCCAGAAAATACGACGTTCCCATCATGAAGATAACCTCGGGCCAGCGCATTGCCATGGTCGGCCTTGAGGAAGAGAACGTGGACAAGGTCTGGGAAGACCTCAAGATGGAAATCGGCCCGGCGGTCGGGCTCTGTGTCCACTATGTTCAGGCCTGTCCGGGTACCGAGGTATGCAGCCTCGGCCAGCGCGATTCCCTCGGCTTCGGCCTTGAACTCGAAGACCATTTCGTGGGCTACGAGATGCCTGCCAAACTCAAGATTGGTATCTCCGGCTGCCCCATGTGCTGCGCCGAGTCCTATGTTCGCGACGTGGGCCTTATCGGCAAGAAAAAAGGCTGGACTGTGGTTGTCGGCGGCAACGCTTCCGGCAGACCCCGCATCGGCGATGTGCTTGCAGAAGACCTGAGCCGGGGCGAAGCCCGCGAGGTCGTGACCCGTTTCATCGATTTTTACCGCGACAACTCCGGCAAGCGCCAGCGCGCAGCCCGTTTCGTGGAAAAGGTCGGCATCGACGAGGTCGTCAAGCAGGTCCTGCGCCGCTAGATGCGCCGGATGGCATCACCCGTTGCGGGATGATCTTTCGCACTGAAAAGGGCTCCTCTTGGGGAGCCCTTTTTTGTTGTTTGAGAACGGCCACAGTAGCCCTTTACGGGGTGGGTGCCCATTCAGGCAGGGTGGAAAGGTCAACACCCCATACGGCGGGCAGGATGTAGACCACGAAGGCCGTGATCAGGATCGTGCCGAGGATGTTGAGCCATATGCCTGTTTTGGCCATTTGCTTGATGGATATGCACCCACTGCCGAAGACGACCGCGTTTGGCGGCGTCGCCACCGGGAGCATGAAGGCGAAGGATGCCGCCACACATGCGCCGACGATGGTCGCGAACGGATGAATGCTCATTGCAATGGCTGCGCTACCCATGATGGGAACCAGCAAGGTGGCGGTGGCGGTGTTGGAGGTGATCTCTGTCAGGAAGATGGTGATCAGTACCACCGTGGCCACGAAGACGAGGATGCTCGCGCCTTCGAGTCCGCCGAGCTGCGCGGCAATGTAGTTAGCCAGTCCGGTCTTTGCGAAGCCGTTGGCGATGGCAAGACCGCCGCCGAAGAGCAGAATGACGTCCCAGGGAATCTTGACCGCGGTTTTCCAGTCGAGAAGGAATTCGCCCTTCTTGAAGTTGGAGGGGATGGCGAAGAGCACCAGGGCGCCGAGAATACCGATGGTCGCGTCATGGATGTAGCCAAAGTTGGGCATCATATCGAGTACGAAGGGCATCTTCTTCAGGAAGCCGCGAGAGAGCCAGAAGGCCGCCACGAAACACCCCACGATGACGATTTTCTTTTCCTCGGGAGCCATGGGGCCGAGCTTGCGCAGCTCTTCCTCAATGATCTGTTTGCCGCCGGCCAGTTCCATGTTGCCCATGGGGAAGAGCATCTTGGTAAGCAGAATCCAGGACAGGGCGACCATGATCACCGCAAGGGGGACGCCGAAGAGCATCCACTGGCCGAAGCCGATCTGTACGCCGAACATTTTTTCGACCATGCCGACCATGACAGTATTCGGCGGCGTGCCGATGATGGTGGCCACGCCGCCCATGGAGGCCGCGTAGGCGATGCCGAGCATCAGACATTTACCGAAGTTGGATTCGGGGCCTGCGTTGCTGGCGCAGGCACGGATGTCCTTGGAATCGAATCCGGTGGCCTGCTGCACCACGGCGAGGCCGATGGGGACCATCATCATGGTCGTTGCCGTGTTGGAGACCCACATGGACAGAAAGCCCGTGGCGATCATGAATCCGAGGATCATCCTGCCGGGGCTTGTCCCCACCGTGCGGATGGTGTGGATGGCCACACGCCTGTGCAGGTTCCAGCGTTCCATGGTCACGGCAAGGAAGAAGCCGCCCATGAAGAGGTAGATGAGATGGTTCGCATACGGCGCGGTGGCCGCGTTGGATTTCATTACGCCGAGAAGCGGGAAAAGGGCGATGGGCAGCAATGACGTTGCGGGAATGGGAATGGCTTCGGTGATCCACCAGATAGCCATAAGGGCGGTGACGGCTGCCACTCGCCATGCTTCGATTTTCATTCCTTCGGGGGCCGGGATGAGAAGCATCAGGATGAAAACGATGGGACCGAGGAAAAAGCCGACTTTTCGGCCGTTTCCGCTGTCTCCTGCTTGTGCGCTCATGGATTCCTCTCCTTGGGTTGCTGCGGCGGACCGCGATTGATGGAAGCATGCCCGTGCCGGTCGAAGGGGCGGAACTCCTCACATCCCGCCCCCGGGATGCTCATATGCCCAGATTGTACGACTCCACGTAACTGCTCACGCGCGCCGTGGAATCGGCGATGCGGTGGCGCAGTTCGCTGGCGTAGGCTTCCGGGTCAATGCTCCTGCGCGCCACGCCCGTTTCCATCGCGGCTTTGGCGACCGCCACGGAAACGTATTCGATCAGACGCAGATCAAGCGCTTTGGGGATGATGTAGTCGATGCCGAATTCGAGGCTGTCCACCCCGAAGGCCTTGCACACGTATTCCGGGGCGGGCTGCTTGGCGAGATCCGCCAGCGCCTTTGCCGCGGCAAGCTTCATTTCTTCGTTGATGGCCGTAGCGCCTACGTCCAGCGCGCCGCGGAAGATGAAGGGGAAGCCCAGCACGTTGTTGACCTGATTGGGGAAATCCGAGCGTCCCGTGCCCATGATGGCATCCGGGCGTGCTTCCTTGGCGTCGGTGTAGGTGATTTCCGGGTCAGGGTTGGCGCAGGCGAAGATGATCGGGTTGTCGGCCATGGATTTGACCATGTCCTTGGAAACCATGCCCGCCACCGAGAGACCGAGGAAGCAGTCCGCGCCCTGCATGGCTTCGGCCAGCGAGCCGAATTCCTTGTCGGTGGCGTAGGCCTGCTTGGTTTCGCTCAGGTCCTTGCGGCTCTTGTTGATGTGACCGCGCGAGTCGAACATGGCGATGTTCTCGGGGGGCACGCCCATGCTTTTATAAAGGTTGGTGCAGGCGATTGCGGATGCCCCGGCTCCGGAGACGACCACGCGCAGATCCTCGGGCTTCTTGCCGGATATCTCCAACGCGTTCATCATGCCCGCAGCCGTGACGATGGCGGTGCCGTGTTGATCGTCGTGGAATACCGGGATGTTCATTTCCTTCTTGAGTCTTTCCTCAATGTAGAAGCATTCCGGTGCCTTGATGTCTTCAAGGTTGATGCCGCCAAAGGTCGGCTCCATGGCCTTGACGATCTCGATGAGCTGATCCGGGTCGGTGACGGCGAGGTTGATGTCGTACACGTCCACGTCCGCGAAGACCTTGAACAGTACGCCCTTGCCTTCCATGACCGGCTTTCCGGCGGCAGCGCCGATATTGCCGAGACCGAGCACGGCCGTTCCATTCGAGACCACTGCCACGAGGTTGCCTCGCGCGGTGTACTCGAAGGATTTTTCTGGATCGGCCGCGATCTCTTTGCAGGCTTCGGCCACGCCGGGGCTGTAGGCCATGGAAAGGTGCTTCTGGGTCACGCACGGCTTGACCGGAACGACTTCGACCTTTCCTTTCCGACCCATGGAATGATAGTCGAGCGCTTCCTGTTTGGTGAACAGTGCCATTGTAAAATCTCCTCGTGATTTCGATGCGTTATTCGATGCCTGCGGCCTTTCGGTCGGGCACGGCGTACAGTTCCTGTCCATGGGAATCGTTGATGACCAGCAGAGGGAAGTCCTCCACGGTCATCTTGCGGATCGCCTCGGGTCCCAGCTCCTCGAAGGCGATGACTTCGGACGCCTTGATGGAATTGGAGAGCAGGGCGCCCGCACCGCCGGTGGCTCCGAAGTAGACGGCGGTATGGTCCTGCAGGGCTTTTTGGGTTTCGTCATTGCGCTTGCCCTTGCCGATGGTGGCTTTGAGACCGAGCCGGTGAAGGCGGGGCGCATACGAGTCCATGCGGTAACTTGTGGTGGGGCCGGCGGCGCCGATGGGGCGGCCCGGCGGGGCCGGGCTCGGGCCGACGTAATAGATCGCCGCGCCCTGAAGATCGAAGGGCAGGTCTTCGCCCTTGTCCAGCAGCTCCACGAGTTTCTTGTGGGCCGCATCGCGGGCGGAGTAGATGGTGCCGGTCAGGAAGACCACGTCCCCGGCCTTGAGCGGGGTGATGTCTGCATCGGTCAGCGGGGTGGTAAGCTTGTATTCCGCCATTACAGAACGACCTCCTCGTGCCGCTGGGAGTGGCACTGGACATTGACGGCCAGCGGCAGGCTCGCCAGATGGCAGGGCTCCACGGTCATCTTGACGCTCAGCACCGTGGTTTTTCCGCCAAGCCCCATGGGGCCGATGCCCAGCCTGTTCACGGCTTCTTCCAGTTCCTTTTCCTTGGCCGCAATCTCTGGATCGGGGTGGGTGTCGTCGAGTCGGCGCATCAGTGATTTCTTGGCGATCTTCGCCGCATGGTCGAAGGTACCGCCTATGCCGATGCCCAGTACCGTTGGCGGGCAGGGGTTCGGACCGGCCTCGGCCACGCGTTCGATCACGTATTTCTTGATACCTTCCCAGCCCTGTGCCGGAGCCAGCATGGTCACGCGGCTCATGTTTTCACTGCCGCCACCCTTGGCCATGAACACGATCCTCAGCTTGTCACCGGGAACGAAATCGAAGTGGATGATTGCCGGAGTGCCGTCCCCGGTGTTGGCGCGGGTGAAGGGATCGCATGCGGATTTGCGCAGGTAGCCTTCCTGATATCCCTTGCGTGCACCCTCGTTGATGGCGTCGCGCAGGTTGCCGCCTTCCACGCGGGCCTCGTCGCCGACTTCCACGAAGAAGACGGCGAGCCCGGTATCCTGACACAGGGGCAGCTTGGTCTCGGCGGCAAGGTCGGCGTTCTCCAGAAGCTGGCGAAGCACTTCCCTGGCCGAGGGGCTCGTTTCCTCTTCCATGGCCTGCGAGAGCTTGTTGCGGACGTCGTCCGGAAGCTCCGTATTGGCCTTGACGCACATCCTCGCGACGGCGTCCACTATGTCGTTGGTATGAATGATACGCATGGCGTCACTTCCTGAATATTTCCTTGATTGCGGTGATGCCCATCTTGCGGCGCAGGAAGCCCAGTTGGTTCTGAAGCGGCAGCCCCTTGGGGCATACGTCTTCGCAGGCCAGCAGGCCCATGCAGCCGAAAATGCCGTTGTCGTTGCCGATGATCTCGAAGTAGTCGCTGTCGGTGCGCTGGTCACGCGGGTCCACCACGAAGCGTGCGATGCGGTTCAGGGCGGCGGCGCCCATGAAATCCTCGCGCAGACGGGCGGTTCCGCAAGCGGACACGCAACAGCCGCATTCGATGCAGCGTTCCAGTTCATAAATCTGTTCCGCCACGGCATTATCCATGCGCTCTTCCTGAGCGGCGGGGTCGAAGGTTCGGCTCGTGTGAACCCACGACTCGGTCTTGTCGTACATCTCCCGGAACCATACGCCGGTGTCCACGGCCAGATCTCCCACGAGCTTGAACACCGGAAGCGGATGCAGGGTGATCTTGCCGGGCTGATCCTTGGTTTTGGTCTGGCAGGCCAGCCCGGGGCGGCCGTTGATGACCATGGCGCACGCCCCGCAGATTCCGGCGCGGCAGCAGAAGTCGAAGACGAGGCTCGGGTCCTGCTCTTCGCGCAGCCTGTTCAGGGCGATGAACAGGGTCATGTTGGTGGTCTCTTCAAGGACGTACGTCTGCATGCGCGGCACGTCGCCCTGTTTCTGCGGATTGAATCGGAATATTTCGAATTCGAGTTGTCTACCCATGATGCGTTCCTTCCTTGAACCGGGTTACTTCTTCGTGCCGAGTTCGTTCACGGGGCTTTCCACGGTGCGGTCGCGCACGTACCCTTCGTCGGCCGGAATGATGGTTCCGCCGCCGTAGCCCCGGTCTCCCGGAGGAATTTCGAATTTGGCGGTGGTGTCCTCGTAGGAAAGCTCCGGCATGTCCGCGTTTTCGGGCCAGTAGGCCAGCGTGCGGTTGAGCCAGTCCTTGTCGTTGCGCTCCGGGTAGTCCTCGCGGTTGTGTGACCCGCGCGATTCGGTACGCTGCAGGGCGGCTTGGGCGATGCACAGCGCCAGCCTGACCTGTCCCTTGATCTTGAGGGCGGCGGCGAGTTCATAGTTCGGCCCGGTGCCGTCGGAAACCAGTCCCACTCGCTTGGCCTTGTCGAGGGTGCCCTGAAGCGTTTCCACGCATTCCTCAAGCCCCTGCTGATTCCGGAAGACGAAGCAGCCTTTCATGAGCGCTTCCTGCATCTCGTTGCGCACTTCGTACACGTTGAGTCTTCCGTTCTTGCCGCGGATCAGGTTTTCGATGCGCTCGCGCTGCTTGATGACCGCCTGATTGATGGTCTGGGTATTGAAGGTGGTTTCGTAGCCTTTGAGGAATTCGACGATCTTGGCACCGATGATGCCACCCGCGACAACGGTCTCGGCCAGCGAGTTTCCGCCGAGGCGGTTGAAGCCGTGCATGTCCCAGCAGGCTGCCTCGCCTGCGGAGAACAGACCCTTGAGGCCATATGCCGAGCCGTCCTTGTCCGTGCGGATGCCGGCCATGGTGTAGTGCTGCGTGGGGCGCACCGGGATGAGCTCGTGCCTTGGGTCTACGCCGAGGAAGTGATGGCATATCTCGTCCACTTCGCGCAGCTTGGTGGAAATGTGCTCGTTGCCCAGATGCCGGATGTCGAGCCAGAGGTGTTCGCCGTAGGGGCTTTTCACGCCCTTGCCCTGCCGCATGTGATGGGTCATCCATCGCGAGACCACGTCACGGGAGGCCAGCTCGGCCTTGTCCGGCTCGTAGATGTTCATGAATCGCTCTTCGTTTACGTCGAGAAGCGTTCCGCCGTCGCCGCGACAGCCCTCGGTCACGAGGATGTCGGTGGGGACGATACCGGTGGGGTGGAACTGGATGGCCTCGGGGTTGCCAATGGGTACCACGCCGGTGTCGTGGGCGATGATGTGCCCACCGCCGTCGCAGATGACCGCGTTGGTGGTGGCCTTGTAGATACGTCCGAAACCGCCGGTGCAGATGGCGGTGGCCTTGGCAAGGAAAACTTCCAATTCGCCGGTGCGAAGACAGCGGACCACGGCACCGGTGCAGGTCTCGCCGTCATGAATCAGCGAGACGGCTTCCTTCTTGTCGAAGACGTCGATGCCCAGTTCGGCGCAGCGGTTGTCCATGGTGCACATGACCGCATGGCCGGTGCCGTCCGAGGTATAACAGGTGCGCCATTTGGCGGTACCGCCGAAGGAGCGCGCAGTGATCAATCCTTCGTTTTCATCCTTTTCGTATTTCTCGAATTTCTCGCCGCCCTTGAAGAAGGTTGATTTGCCCGGAACAACCCGGTTCCACGGCACGCCCCAGTGGGCGAGGCGGCGCATTTCGATGGGTGCGGTGTCGGCGAAGAGCCGCGCCACTTCCTGATCGCAGCCCCAGTCGGAGCCTTTGACCGTGTCGATGAAGTGAACGTCTGGGCAGTCGCCGTCGCCCTTGGCGCAGTTGCCGAGTGCGGCCTGCATGCCGCCCTGTGCCGCAGAGGAATGGGAGCGGCGGGCCGGGACGATGGAGAGGCAAGTTGCCTTGAAGCCGTTCTGTGCCGCTTCGCAGGCGACGCGTTCCCCGGCGAGTCCGGCGCCGATGACCAGCAGATCTGAGTAGTGCGTTTGCATTGAAGAAACCTCGCTAGCCTAACGTTACGAAACGGATCAGGGTGATGACGCCGATGACCATGAAGATGGTGAAAAGCGTCTTTTCGAATTTCTTGAATCCCTTGCGGTCTTCGGATTTGACGAAGCCCCACTTCACGCCGATGCGGTAGAAGCCGATGCTCACGTGCAGTTCCACGCAGGGCAGAAGGACCATGTAGAAGATGAACCACCAGAACTGCTGGATGCGCGCTGCCGACTTGGCGGCGGTGATGGGCAGGTCGGTGAGCACCACCCACATGTGGATGGCGCCGAGGATCAGGATGATCATGGCGGTTCCGGCCTGAACGACCCAGAGCCACGTGTCGCGGTGTTTGAGCATTCTGGCGTGCCTGACGATGGTTCCCTGTCCTTCGGCCCGGAACGGAATCTTTCTGGCGGCGAGGACGAAGTGGAGCAGGAAGGTCAGGAAGATCAGCGGCCCGCCCACCTGGGCCATGTAGGTGGCTTCGAAGAAATGGGCGATGGCGTTCATGATTTTGGGCGAGATGACTACCGAGGAGACCAGTATCATGTGGCACCACATGAAGAGGATCAGCCCGGCGCCGGTGAGCATCTGTAGCCAGTCGAGCCCTGCGTCCCGACGGGACATGCCTGCGGCGGATGTCGGATTGGCTTTCATCATAAGGGTTCACCTGTGGGGTTGTGGAATTGAAGATGGCTAGACCGTTTTCCGAAGCGGCGTGAAACTGGGGGTCAAGGAGATTCTCCGGCTGGCAGTCCCTTGTCCCTTCGGGAGATGGCGGCAGAGTCGCCTTCGTGCATGGAGGCATCCTCCGGTGATAAGTTGGCGAAAAACCAGGTCGCAACATCCCCGTTAGAGCAACAGCTGTGCCACGGTCGGTAACTGGATTGTTCCCGGCTGGGCTGGGTTGATTCCTTCAACGAAAAAGCGCATCGGCGAAAAATCGCCGATGCGCCCGGAAAGCGTGAGCGGAATTCCGCCGAAAATGGAATCAGGTTCTGGAAAGGCCGTATTTGGCCATCTTCTCGTTGAGGGTGCGCCGGGGGATTTGCAGCTCGTCCATGACGCACTTGATGTTGCCGTCATGGCGCGCCAGCGACTTCTGGATGAGGTGCCGCTCAAAGAGGTTGACCTGCTCCTTGAGGGATACCGAGGAATCCCCGCAGTCCACGACGGTGCCGGAAAGCAGCTTCGGGATTCGCTCCGCAGGCGGCAGACTGGAAAGCACGAAACGTTCTGCAAGGCTTTTCAGCTCGCGTACGTTGCCGGGCCATTCATGGCTCATCATGACGGCGGCGCTCTCCGACGGAAGGGATTCGGCGGGACGACCGTAGGTGTCGGCGGCGCGTTCGAGGAAAAAGGAGAAGAGCAGCGGAATGTCCTCCTTGCGCTCACGAAGTGGCGGCACGGTAATCTCCATGGTGTTCAGCCGGAAGTACAGGTCCTCGCGCAGGCGACCTTCTTCGATGGCCTTGCGTGGGTCTTCGTTCATGGCGGAGATGAGCCGGAACTCCACCGGACGAGGCGTGTTGCTGCCAAGCGGAGTTATCTCGCGGCATTCCAGAGCGCGTAGGAGTTTTCCCTGCACGTCCATGGGCATGGAACCAAGCTCGTCCAGAAAGAGGGTGCCGCCCTGTACCGCCTCCAGCTTGCCGATGCGTCTGCTCTGCGCTCCGGTGAACGCGCCGTGCTTGTGGCCGAAAAGCTCGCTCTCGGCCATGTTGACAGGGATGGTGGCGCAGTTGAGGGCCAGATACGGCAACTTGCGGCGGTCGCTGAGTTCATGGATGGAGCGGGCCACCACTTCCTTGCCCGTCCCTGTTTCGCCCAGCACGAGCACGTTGGCGATGGTCGGGGCGAGGTGGGTGATCTCCCGCTTGAGTTCACGCATGGGTTTGCAGGTGCCCACCAGCCTGGAGTCGAGACCTTCGTTTTCCTCCAGCTCCTTCTTGAGCTGCCGGTTCTCCAGTATCAGCCGCCGTTTTTCCAGCGCACGCTTGATGGTCTCGATGATGCGTTCCGGATCGAAGGGCTTCTCGACGAAGTCGTACGCGCCGCCGCGTATCGCCTCCACGGCCATGGCGATGTCGCCGTGTCCTGTAAAGAGGACGACCGGGATGTGCGGGTCGATCTTGGCTATTTCCTTCTGAAATTGCAGCCCGTCCATGCCCGGCATCTTGACGTCGGAAAGGATGATGCCCGCGTAGTCTGGATGAATGGCCCCGAGCGCTTCGGCGGCATCCTCGAAGTCCTTTACCGTGAAGTCGGAGAGCTCAAGCCACTGTCTGGCCGAGTCCCTGACGGACTTTTCGTCATCGACGAGAATGACCTGCATCATGCTTCGGCTCCGGATGTATCGTGATCGACAACGGGGAGGGTCAGCACGAACTCCGCGCCGCATTCGTCGCGGTTCCTGCCACGGATGTCTCCGCCCATGTCCTTGATGATTTTATAAGAGATGGAAAGGCCGAGGCCCATGCCCACGCCTTCCTTCTTGCTGGTGACGAACGGTTCGAAGAGGCGTTTGCCTATCTCCGTGCCGATGCCGGGGCCGTTGTCACGAACAAGGATGGTGGCGTGTCCGTTCTCGTGGGCCATCTCAACCCCGATGACGGGCGAGGCCGTATGCAGCATGGAGTCCAGCGCGTTGCGGAAAAGGTTGATGAGCACCTGCTCCAGCCGGACGTGGTCGCCCATGATGTAGATGGGGTACTGCGGCATGTCCAGCTGCAGTTCGCAGTTCTCCACCTGAAATTGGTGACGCATGAGCGTGAGGGATTCGTTGACGGCTCGCCGCAGGTCGAACTTGGTCTTCTTGTTGGATGACTTGCGCACGAAGGATTTCAGCTGGCCGGTGACTTTTGCCATGCGGTCGCACAGGTCCGAAATCTTGTTAAGCGTCGGCTCCAGCTCGTCGAGTTTGCCGCGATTGAGCATGAGGCGGCAGCTGGCGATGTAGGTCTTGGACGCCGCTATGGGCTGGTTCAGCTCGTGCGCCACGGCCGTGGCCATCTCGCCGAGGGCCGCAAGCTTTCCCGCCTGTACCAGTTCTTCCTGCGCTTCGCGCAATTCAAGCTCCGTGCGTTTGCGTTCCTCTATCTCCTGAGCGAGCTGTTTGTTCATGCTGCGGATTTTCTCCGCCTCAAGGGCCTGTTGTCGGGAAAGTTCCCGCTGGCTGCGTTCCCGCACGAACATGCGGGTGAGAATCGCCAGCCCCACGAGAATGAATGAGGTGAGGGCCATACCCAACGTGCGCTCCCAGAGCGGGTCCTCGTTCATGAGGTAGGTGATCTCCCAGTTCATGCCGGGTATGGAACGGGAGTTTTTGAGAAACCGCTCCTTGTCGATGATGGTTTCCCGAAAGCCCAGCAGTGTGGAAGACTGCGATTGCAGGCTCTTGAGCTTGGGTTGCGGGAACTGCCAGCGTTCGTGGATGCGGTTGCGTATCTCTGCGGACAGGGGGGCAAGGGTACGATATTTCCACGATGGGCGGCTGGAGAGGACTATGACGCCGTTGGAATCCGCCACGAATACGGTTTCACCGCCTTCCTGCCAGAGGGTTTCCAGCGCGGACAGCACGATCTTGGTGGCCACGACGCCAACGATGCGTCCGTTCACGCGTACCGGGTGGGAAATGTAGAATCCGGGTCGTCCCGCCATGATGCCGACGCCGAAGAATTTGCCCGCGGCGCCGTTCATGGCGTCTTTGAAATACGGGCGGAAGCTGAGGTCCAGCCCGATGAAGCTCGTCTTCTTCATCCAGTTGCTGGCGGCGATGACGATGCCGTCGGTGTCCAGAATGTAAATGGCTTCGGACTCCGCCCGCTCGTTGGCCGACTGAAGAAAGGAATTCATGCGGATCCTGTCGCCCCCTTCGGAGAGCAGATCCTTGATGATGCCGGTCTGCGCAAGCAGGTAGGGCAGATATTCGTGCTTTTGCAGTGCGGAGTTGAGCGTGCGTTCGTACAGGGCCAGCCGTTCTTCGGAGACCCGTTCAAGGTCCTGCAGATAGTCGTACTGCACCACCAGCGCCACAATCAGCGGCACAAGCAGCATGGAGAGGAATCCCATGATGCCGGGAAGCGCTTTGCGTCTGCTGTCCTTGAAGTATCTCATGCGCCTTCACTCTCTTTGCCGGCGGGCGAGTTTGGCTGGACGTATCATCAGCCCGTCGTGAACCGTCTTCGGAAGCACGTCGGCGAAAATCCGCCGATTGGTTTGTGATACCCGGCAAGCCGTCCGGGTGCAAACAGAGTTTTCATGAATGTTTTGGAACCGTTCTTCTTGTTCATGGTGTTTGTCGTCTGGTGGGAGAAAGCAAGGAGGGTGCCGAGGGCCGAAGTCAGAAACCGAAGCGGGGCCATGAAAAAACGGCCTGCTCCGTTTCGGGAGCAGGCCGTTGACTAGTGATATGAACGGACGGCTATTTGACCGGGGTGCGGCCAATGCTGAAGTATGCGAAGCCTTCGTCGCCCATGCGGCGGGGACTGTAGAGGTTGCGTCCATCGAAAAGGAGAGGGGTCTTGAGCAGCCCTTTCACCTGAGCGAAGTCCGGATCGCGGAATTGGTTCCAGTCGGTGACCACCGCGAGGCAGTCCGCGCCGTCGCAGGCTTCATACTGGTCCTGGACGATTTCGACATTGGGGTTGTCGGCGAAGTGCTCGGCGCCGCGTTCCCATGCCACGGGGTCGAAGGCGCGGACCTTCATGCCCGCGTCGGTGAGAGCCTTGACCAGATAGAGGGCCGGGGCTTCGCGGATGTCATCGGTGTTGGCCTTGAAGGCGATTCCCCAGAGAGCGAGGGTACGGCCTTCGACGCCGCCCTGCGGCTTGAAGTAGTCGAGAATCTTATCGGAGATGACGAGCTTCTGGGCGTCGTTCACCGTGTCCACGGACTGGATGAGCTTGGCGTCGTACTCCACTTCACGGGCGGTGTTGATCAGCGCCTTCACGTCCTTGGGGAAGCAGGAGCCGCCGTAACCCACGCCGGGGTAGATGAAGCTGTAGCCGATGCGCGAGTCGGAGCCGATGCCCGCGCGCACTTCGGTGACGTTGGCGCCGACGCGTTCGCAGATGTTGGCGATTTCGTTGATGAAGGAAATCTTGGTGGCCAGCATGCAGTTGGCGGCGTACTTGGTCATCTCCGCGCTGCGGGTGCCCATGACGATGAGCTTCTCGCGGCTTCTGGCAAACGGGGAATAGAGGTCGCGCAGTACCTTGGCGGATTCCTCGGACTCGGTGCCGACGATGACCCGGTCTGGCTTCATGAAGTCGTTGACTGCGTCGCCTTCCTTGAGGAATTCGGGGTTGGAGACCACGTCGAAGTCGATGGATGCGCCGCGTTTTTCGAGCTCTGCGGCGATGATGCCGCGTACGTGGTCCGCAGTGCCGACGGGGACGGTGGATTTGTCCACCACGATCTTAGGCTCTTTCATGCTGGAGCCGATGTCGCGCGCGACCGAGTCCACGAAGGAAAGGTCGCAGCGTCCGTCTTCACCGCTGGGCGTGCCGACGGTGATGAAAGCCACGCGGGCTTCTTCGAGTCCCTCGGCAATCTCCGTGGTGAACGAGAGGCGTCCTTCGGCGTAGTTGCGTTTTACCAGCTCCTCAAGGCCGGGTTCGTATATGTGGACATGGCCTTCCCTCAGTTTTTCCACCACTTTGGGGTTCACGTCCACGCAGCGGACGGTGTTGCCCATTTCTGCCAGACAGGCAGCGGAGACGAGGCCGACATAACCGGTTCCGACGATGCAAACTTTCATGTATATTACTCCATATATGATGTCTTGGTCAGTTCTGTGGGTTGGTAGCGGGTGGCTTCGTTCCTGTCAATACTGGCGAAACGGCTTCATGCGGTTGCCATCAAGCCCCGGAAGGCGTAATCAGGTGGCTTCAAAATATATTCATCCTCACAAGGAGATTCCATAATGCCCGTACTCTGCGTCAACGTCGATCACGTCGCCACTCTCCGTCAGGCTCGAATGGGGATAGAGCCCGAGCCCGTCACGGCAGCCTACATGGCCGAACTCGCCGGAGCGGCAGGAATCATCATGCATCTGCGTGAGGACCGCAGGCACGTGCAGGATCGCGACATCGAACTAGTGCGCAAAACCTGCAATACGCGGCTTCACTTCGAAATGGCCGCCACACCCGAGATGCAGTCCATTGCCATGGATACCGATCCTGAAACTGTCTGCCTCGTCCCTGAAAAGCGCGAGGAACTGACCACGGAGGGCGGCCTGAACTGCATCGACAGGGAAGAGGAGCTGGCGGAATTTCTGGCCCCGCTGCATGAAAAAGGTATTCGTTCCAGCCTGTTCATCGACGCGGACACGGCCCAGATCGACGCGGCGCACGCCAGCGGCGCGGAGTTTATCGAAATTCACACCGGCCACTACGCGGACGCCAAGGATATCCGAGAGCGTCACGTGGAACTGGAAAAGATTCTGGAAGGCATTCGCCATGCACGCGCGCTGGGGCTCAAGGTCAACCTCGGTCACGGCCTGAACTACCGCAACGTCATGGCGTTCAAGAACGTTCCCGGCATCAGCGAATATTCCATCGGTCATAGCATCATCGCGCGCAGCATCTACGTAGGCATTGATCGGGCCGTTCGCGACATGGCCGAAATCATCAGGACTTTCAAGGACTAGCGCATGATCCTCGGAATGGGCATCGATCTTGTCGAGCTTGAGCGCATTGAAAACGCCTGGGGGCGGTACGGGATGCGGTTCGCGGAAAAAGTTCTTACCGAAGCCGAGATCGCCCAGTTGCCGAAGAATCCGGTCTCGCGTCTGGCCGCGCTTTTTGCCGCCAAAGAGGCTGCGGTCAAGGCTTTGGGAACCGGCTTTGCGGAGGGAGTGACCTTTCAGTGCGTGGAAGTGCTGCACGGTTCCTCCGGCAAACCGGAAATCACCTTTTGCGACGAGGGACATGAGGTCATGCGTTCCCTTGGCGGCAGGCGGGCCCATGTTTCGATCACACACTCGCGGGATAATGCCGCGGCCGTGGTGGTCATAGAAGACTAGGAGGCGCTATGCTTCATCCGCTGCCCACACCCGGCGAAATGGCTGCCTGGGATGCCGAGGCCATCGGCGAATTCGGCATTCCCGGCATGGTCCTGATGGAAAACGCAGCCCGCGAAGCCGTGCGAACCCTCGAATCCGAGGCCGGACCGCTGGAAGGCAAGACGGTCTATCTCTTTGCGGGATCCGGCAACAACGGCGGCGACGCCTTTGCCATGGCCCGGTATCTGGTGGAGCGTGCCGGTACAGTGGCGCTGTTTCATACCCGCCCCAAAAAGCACTATCGCGGAGAAACCCGGGCCAACCTAGTGCTGGCCCAGAAGCTCGGTATTCCTCTTTTTCATCTTGCCACTGCGACCCTCGGCTCCCTGCCACAGCCCGACATCGTCGTGGACGGCCTGCTCGGAACGGGGTTCAAGGGGCGTCTTCGCGCCGACATCCTGAAGCTGGTGCGGGCGATCAACCGCATGGGCGAGCGATCCTTTGTCTTTTCGATCGACATCCCCTCGGGGCTCAACGGTCATACCGGGACGCCGGGTCCCGAAGCCGTTCGTGCCGATGCCACAGTCACGTTTCAGGCGGCCAAGACCGGGCTTGCCATGCCCGGTGCCGAGCAGTGGACCGGTCGGCTTTTCGTCACGGATATCGGGATTCCCCGCGCTGTCCGGGAGGCTCGTCAGGTGCGGCGGTTCGTGATCGGTCAGGAGGTCATGAAGACCATACCGCGACCGGTCCCGGATTCCCACAAGGGCAGGGCGGGGCATGTTCTCGTCGTGGGGGGCTCCCCCGGAATGACCGGCGCGCCGCATCTTTCCGCGTTGGGAGCGCTGCGGGCCGGAGCCGGGTTGGTCACGGTGGCCTGCCCGGAAGGCGCATGTGCCGAGGTCCGCTTTGGTCGGCCCGAGATTATGACCCTCCCGTTGCGCGATTTTGAGAAATGGGACCAGAAAAGTGCGGAAAAAGTTGTTTCACAGCTGTCTCGTTTCGATTCGGTTGTTCTTGGCCCCGGCTGGGGACAAGACGGGAAAAATGTTGATTTCCTGCGGCATTTTATTGCAAAGTGTCCGGTGCCGCTCGTGCTGGATGCCGACGGGCTGAACGCTCTGGCACAGGCCCCCGAACTTGCCGGGGAGCTCCCGCCCGGAACCGTCCTGACTCCCCACCCCGGTGAAATGGCCCGTCTGGCGGAGACCGATACGGCATCGGTCCAGCAGTCCAGACTGGAAACCGCGGAATCATACGTGGAAAAGACGCGAGCGACGCTGGTTCTCAAAGGAGCCGGAACCCTTGTGGCCGATGCGGCGCAGACGAGGCTCTGTCCCATCTCCGCCCCCTGCCTTTCGGTGGGCGGTTCCGGTGATGTACTCTCCGGTGTGATAGCGGCACTTGCCGCCACTGGAATGGACGTGATGCACGCCGCCTCGCTCGGCGTCTACTGGCACGCGGCATCCGGACGGATGCTGGAAGAGGACCACCCCCTGCGCGGCAATCTCGCAGGCGAAATAGCCGATATGCTGCCTCGTGCGGCAAAGGAGTACGGAATATGCTGAAAGCAATTGATATCATGACCAACGAGCCTATAACCCTCACCTCCGACACCGACATCAGCACTGCGGTGAAGACTCTGCTGGAAAATCGCATCAACGGCGTACCCGTGGTGGATGACGGCAAGGTAGTGGGCGTTCTGACGCAGACCGATCTTGTGGCGCAGCAGAAAAAGCTGTCCCTGCCCTCGTTCTTCACCCTGCTCGACGGCGTATTCCCGCTGGCCTCGCTGGCCGAACTGGATACCGAGATGCAGAAGATCACGGCCCTGACCGTCAATGACGCCATGACCAAGCCCGCCGTGACCGTCAGCCCCGACACCGGTCTGGATGAACTGGCGGCTGTCATGAGCGACAAGAAGCTTTACACCCTGCCTGTGGTGGACGGCGATGTGCTCGTCGGCGTCGTGGGCAAGGAAGACGTGCTCGGCACGCTCATCGCCAAGGAGTAGCGAAAGCCCGATGCATCTGGACATCAGACTGCGGGAGGAGCGCGACACCCTTGCATTGGGCCGCGCGCTTGCCAGCTTTCTTTCCAATTCTCCGGCTCCGCCGGCCGTCCTGCTTCAGGGTGGGCTCGGTTCCGGCAAGACGACCCTTGTCAGAGGGCTTGTGGAGTCACTCCCCGGCGCGGCCCAAGCCGAGGTGTCGAGCCCGAGTTTCAACATTTTCAACCTGTACCCCACCAAGCCCGCAGTGGCTCATTTCGACCTGTATCGTCTGGAGGGTATGCCTCCGGGAGATGAAGTGCTCGATCAGCTGGCCGACGAGAGCAGCGTGGCGCTGGTGGAATGGATCGAATATCTTCCCGAGGACGAATGGCCTGCCGATGCCCTGCACCTTGTGTGGGGGGAGGAAAGGACTGGACGAGTCCTCAGGTTGCATGCAATGGGAAGTCGAGCCGGGGAATATCTTGAAGCCCTCGCTCCAGCACTTGCCGAATATACAGAACACTTGGAATCGCAATGAACATCGTCGTACAGAAATTCGGCGGCACTTCCGTCGCCAGCCTGAGCACCCAGCTTGAGGTCATGAAGAAGGTCATGCGCCCTTACCGGGAGGGCAACAAGGTCGTGGTCGTCCTTTCGGCCATGGCAGGAGAAACCAACCGGCTGTTGGC
Organism: Desulfovibrio oxyclinae DSM 11498; assembly: GCF_000375485.1. Lineage (NCBI taxonomy): Bacteria > Pseudomonadati > Thermodesulfobacteriota > Desulfovibrionia > Desulfovibrionales > Desulfovibrionaceae > Desulfovibrio > Desulfovibrio oxyclinae. The sequence continues at coordinate 494,631 of NZ_AQXE01000001.1, forward strand.
GCTTGCCAACGAGTGGGTCACGACGCCCGATGCGGCGGAAATGGATTCGCTGGTCTCCACCGGAGAGCAGGTCAGCTGTGCGCTATTTTCCATGCTGCTCAAGAATCAGGGCATCCGCGCCCGTTCCGTACTGGGGTTTCAGGCGCCGATTCGCACCGATTGCAGCTTCGGGAAAGCCCGTATCGTGGACATCGACACCACCGCGCTTTTCGAAATGCTCGAAGATCACGATGTGCTTGTCGTGGCCGGGTTTCAGGGTTGCGAGGACGGCAAGCGGATCACCACCCTCGGACGCGGCGGTTCCGATACGTCCGCCGTGGCCATGGCTGCCGCCCTCAATGCTGAAGTGTGTGAAATTTATACTGATGTTCCCGGTGTTTTTACCACGGACCCCAATATCTGCTCCGATGCGACCAAGATTGACCGCATCGCATACGACGAGATGCTCGAAATGGCGAGCATGGGAGCGAAGGTGCTCCAGATCAGGTCCGTGGAATTTGCCAAGAAATACAATGTAACCGTGCATGTCCGCTCGACCTTCTCCGACGAGCAGGGCACTTTGGTCTGTCAGGAGGATGACGACATGGAAGCAGTTCTCGTTTCGGGTATCGCGTACGACAAGGATCAAGCCAGGATAACCCTCGTTCACGTGGAGGACCGTCCCGGCGTTTCCGCGGCAATTTTCAGCCCGCTGGCCGAGAGGAAGATTCTCGTGGACATGATCGTCCAGAATCCGAGCAAGGGCAGCAAGACCGACATGACCTTCACGGTTCCCAAGGCCGACATTAAACAGACCCTCAAGGTCCTCGAAGATCTCCGCTACGAGATCGGTTACGAGGATTTGCTATCATCGAGTGACGTGTCGAAAGTCTCGATTATCGGCGTCGGCATGCGCAATCATTCCGGAGTCGCCTCCCGTGCGTTCCGGGCGCTTGCCGACGAGAACATCAACATACTGATGATCAGTACCTCGGAGATCAAGGTATCGTTCCTGATCGACGAGAAATACACGGAACTCGCAGTGCGAACGCTGCACAAGGAATTTGCCCTCCACGAGGGCGGGATACAACAGGAATCATGCACAGGATAGCAATATACGATACCACACTGAGGGACGGCACCCAGGCCGAGGAACTCAATCTCACCACCAAGGACAAGGTGCGCATAGCCGCAAAGCTCGATGAGCTCGGCGTGCACTACATCGAAGGGGGCTGGCCCGGCTCCAACCCCACCGACAAGCAGTTCTTCGACGAAATCGCCGAACATACATTCAAAAACGCGTCCATCGCGGCCTTCGGGAGCACGTTCAACCCGAAGGCCGACCCGGACTCGGACCCGATATTCCAATCCCTTCTCACCTGCGGCGCCGAGGTCTTCACCATCTTCGGCAAGACCTGGGACCTGCACGCCACCCTGGCTCTCAACATCGACACCGAGCGCAACATCGAGATAATCCGTCAGTCGGTGGCTCACTTGCGGCCCCATGCCCGCGAAGTGTTTTTCGATGCCGAACATTTCTTCGACGGCTTTCGCGCCAATCCTGAGTTTGCTCTGAGCTGCCTTGAGGCGGCCCATGAGGCCGGAGCTGATGTGTTGGTGCTCTGCGACACCAACGGCGGTTCGCTGCCGTATCAGATAGCAGAAGGGGTCAACGCCGTGCGGACCCGGATACCGAACGCGGCGGTGGGCATCCACGCTCATAACGACGGCGAACTGGCTGTGGCGAACTCGCTCGAAGCCATCCGGCACGGTGCCGTGCATGTGCAGGGAACCATGAACGGCTACGGCGAACGTTGCGGCAACGCCAACCTCTGCTCCATAATCCCCAATCTGGAGCTCAAGCTCGGAATGGAGAGCATCGGCGCGGAGAATATGAGCAGGCTCACGGAAGTCTCCCATTATATCAGTGAAATTGCCAATCTGCGGCCTTTCATGCGCCAGCCCTTCGTGGGTGCGTCCGCCTTTGCCCACAAGGGCGGCGTGCACGTGAGTGCGGTTCGCAAGGACTCGCGCACGTACGAGCACATTAAACCCACGGATGTGGGCAACATGCAACGCGTGCTGCTTTCCGACCTCGCGGGCCGCAGCAACCTGCTGCACAAGGCCGAGCAGTTCGGACATCCGCTGGAAAAGGGCGATCCGAGGCTGGATCAGCTCGTCCGGGAGCTCAAGCTTCGTGAAAGCGAGGGCTTCGAATACTCGGTGGCCGAAGCTTCATTCGAACTCATGTTCCACAAGATCGTTTCGGGAAGGCATTTCAACTATTTCAAATTCCGCAACTTCTTTGTTGTGGACGCCAAACGCGAAGAGGACGCGGAACCGTTCTCTGAAGCAACCGTCATGGTGCATGTCGGGGATCAGGAAGAACACACCGCAGCCACCGGCATGGGCCCGGTCAATGCGCTCGACAGAGCGTTGCGCAAGGCTCTTGAGCGGTTCTATCCGAGTCTTGCCGATGTCCGTCTGCTGGACTTCAAGGTGAGAGTGCTTTCCGGAGCCGTTCGCGATACCGGGGGCACCGCTTCGTTCGTCAGGGTTCTCGTGGAATCCGGCGATTCCCATGAACGGTGGACCACGGTGGGTGTGTCCCACAACATCATCGAGGCCAGCTGGCAGGCCGTGGTTGACTCGTACAATTACAAGCTGTTCCGAGAGGATATGCGTAAAATCGGGAAATAGTTCCAATGTACATAAGCGTACTCATGGACAACGTTGCCGGAGACGGGCTGGCATCGGAGTGGGGGTTTTCATGTGCCGTGGAAGGCAGCGGCGGGATGCTGCTTTGGGATTGCGGCCAGACCGCAGCCTTTCTGGATAATGCGCGTGAGCTCGGCGTGAACGTTTCCGAGCTGGAGGCGCTCGCCATCTCCCACGGGCATTACGACCATGCCGGTGGACTGAAGGCGCTTTTGGATGCTGGATTCACCGGAGCCATCCACGGCCATTCGGCCATTCGCGTGGAGCGTTTCAGCGTATCGGGCGATTCCCCCGAGGCCATTGGTGTGCCGTTCAATCTCCCTGCTTATGAAACAGTGAGAGGGTCGAAGGAGCTGATTCCCGGAATAACCATGGTCACGGATATCCCAAGACTGCCGGGTAACCATGAAGCGGTGGACGGCTTTGCGCTGGATCGCGAGGGGACGCGACCGGACCCTGTTCCGGATGATGCCTTCCTTTTGCTGGAAACAGCGCCGGGGCCGGTTGTGCTGCTGGGATGCTGCCATGCCGGACTTGCCAACAGCTTGGCTGTCCTGAAAGAGCGTCATGGCTTGGATTCGATTCATGCTGTAGTGGGCGGCCTGCACCTGTACAATGCCGATGAAGACAAGCTCGATCAGGCGGTGCAGGCTTTGCGGGACTTTGGTGTGGGGCTCGTGGTTCCGGGACACTGCACGGGAGAAAAAGCCACGGCCGAACTGATGAACCGACTGGAAGCGGTGGTTCGCCCCATGCACAGCGGCATGCGTCTATGCTTTTGAGGTTCCGGCCTCGTAAATTCAATATTTGACCTTCCTCCCGAAACTGATTCGGGGTGGCCGTATTCTCTTGGCCGGTTTTGATGCCGGTGTACCTTTGCTTCGGAGTCCAGTGTGATCCGGTTCAGTCTCAAGACCAAACTTCTAGCCGCGTTGACGGCTATTCTGCTGGCTTCGTTTTTCGTGACCAGCCTGATAAACTATCAGGTGACGCGCGAGTCGGTCCGCGAAGAGCTGATGAATTCCTCGTTGCCTCTGACAGGCAAGAACATCTATTCCGAGATTCACGGCGACATGATGCGCCCCATTCTCGTGGCTTCTTCCATGGCCAGCGATACTTTTCTCTGGGATTGGGTGAAGGGCGGCGAAAAGGATGTCCGCGTCATCAAGAGGTATCTGGGTGAGCTCAAGCACAAGAACGATTTTCTGCTTTCGTTTTTCGTATCCCATGTAAGCGACACGTATTATTACAACGGTGGCGTTCTCAAGAAGGTAGCTCCCCGTGATCCGCTGGACGTCTGGTATTATGCCTTTCTGCGCACCGGGAAGGAATACATGCTCAATGTCGATCACAGTGAAGCGGAAAACGGACGGTTGAGCATCTTTGTCAACCACAGGGTCCGGGATGAGCATGGAAAACTGCTTGGCGTCACTGGAGTGGGATTGGACATGACCCGAGCCGCCGGCTTGCTTGTCAAGGCACGGGAGCAATACGGCAGGGATGTTTACCTTGTTGATCGCGACGGTCTGGTGCAGGTGCATCCGGACATGGTGAAGATCAAGAGCCATTCCATCATGAAAGAGAAGGGGCTGGGCACCATCGCCGATAAAGTGCTCAAGCCCCGGGCAAAGCCAGAGAGTTTCGAGTTTGACCGAAATGGTGAGCATATCCTGCTTTCTGCGCTCTATATCCCCGAGTTTGAATGGTATCTGCTTGTCGAGCAGAATGAAGGCGAGGCCCTGAGCGCGGCAAGGGACAACCTCTATCGCACGCTGCTGATAGGGTTCATTGCTTCGCTCTTGATTATTCTTCTATGCGTGGCTCTGGTGAATCACTACCAGGGCCGACTTGAAAACCTCATCAAGACCGACCCGCTGACCGGTGCCGTGAACCGTCGTGGGCTTGAGGAAGCTTTTGAGCGTGCCGTTCATCGCAATGAGCGCAATGGCACCGAGTATTCCATTGTTCTTATTGATCTGGATGGTTTCAAAGACATAAATGACAGGCATGGTCACCTTGAAGGCGACCGCCTGCTCCGCAAGACAGCTGAGGCCATCCGTAACGATGTGCGACCCATGGATACAGTCTCCAGATGGGGTGGCGATGAGTTTATGGTGCTGCTGGAGGGAGATGCGGATCAGGCCATGCATGCGGTCGAGCGGTTCCAGAACACTCTCGGAGCCATGGATACGGTGGAGCCGATCACGTTCAGCTGCGGCTTGTCAGAGTATCGTCCGGGTGACTCTTTGGATGCGCTTTTTCACAGGGCGGATCTGGCCATGTATAAGGCCAAGTCCGAGGGTGGCGATAACGCATGCAGGCAGGCGTGATACAGGGTATATGAATCTTCCCAATAAAGAAGCCCCGTTTCCGAGGAAACGGGGCTTCTTTTTGTCGCTTATGCCAAGAAGCTAGAGCAGACCGGCTTCTTTCAGCATGTCTTCCAGCTTGGGGTCATTCTCGGGTTCCAGCGGAACCATGGGCAGCCTGAATTCAAGATTCGGGAAAAGGCCCATCTTGTGCAGCGAGGTTTTGACCGGGATCGGGTTCGTCTCCAGGAACATGGCCCGGCAGACGGGAGCCAGCTTCAGGCTCAGGTCCAGCGCGGTTTCCATGTCGCGTTCGCGGAACGCCTTGCACATGCCTGCCATTTCAGCTGGCATGATGTTGGAGACAACTGAAATGGCTCCACAACCACCAGCTGCCAGCAGGGGCAGGGTGGTGAAATCGTCACCGGACAACATCTGGAAGTCCTTGCCGCAGTTTTCAATGACTTCGGCACATTGCTTCAGATCGGCTGAGGCTTCCTTGACGCCCACAACTTCGGGTACGGCGTCCTTGATGCGTTTGAGCGTTTCAGGCGTACAGTTCAGCCCGGTGCGGCCTGGCACGTTGTAAACAATGATGGGCATGGACGCATCTTTGGCGATGGCCCGGAAATGTTGCACCAGACCGTTGGGAGTAGGCTTGTTGTAATAGGGGGTGATCAGCAGCGCGCCGTCGGCCCCGGCGTCCTTGGCAAGCCGCGTCAGTTCCACGGCCTCCTTGGTGCTGTTGGAGCCAGCTCCGGCGATGACCGGAACGCGGCCTTTGGCCTGCTCCACGCAGATGCGAATGATGCGGCCCTGCTCCTCGTGGGTCATGGTGGCCGCTTCGCCGGTGGTTCCGCAGGGAACAAGGCCGTCAATGCCCTGTTCTATCTGCCAGTCGATGAATTTGCGGTATGCATCTTCATCAATCTCGTTGTTGACGAAAGGGGTGGATAGGGCGGTGTATGCGCCTGTAAATTGCATTAGTAACTCTCCTTCCTTACTTGGTGTCCGCTTTTTCGAATATCCCGCGGACATCGGGATGCTCGTAGATCGAGTCGTCAAGCAGGATCGAGCCTACCGAAACAGTATCGTTGCTCCATTCGAAGTCTTCTCCTTCGGGCAATTGCCCGATGGAGACGCGGGTGACCGTTTTCCCGCGAGGATAGGGTCTTGACCAGAGAACCCGATCCCCAGATGCGAAACGCTTGACGAAGCTCATGCCACGACCGCCGCCGAGAAGAATGTCGGGCACCTCATCAGGCCGTTGATCCAGGTAGGCCTTTTCTCCATAAGCTCCCCAGGAGCTCAGACCCACCAGCAGATCAACTTCGGGCCGAGTTTTGGCGACAAGCCGGGTTACCTGTTCCACCAGCATTGCATCCGGGATGTCGGTATCCTCGGGCAGAGCTGGGAAACGCAGAAAGCCGACCGTATAGCCAGAGGTGCGGATGATGCTGACGGGCTGCTCATCGGCAGTCTTCCACGGCGCCGGAGGTTCGATCCCGGCGTCATTCAGCATCTGTTGTTCCTCATCGGCAAGCAGCGAAACGTCATAATTCATGAAATCGTAAGCTTGCGCAAGTGCACCCAGAGTGGACGCACCGGGGTCGTCTCCGACCTTGTGAGTGAACTCATACGCCCCGCCCACGACAATTCGCGGTGAGTCGTTGTTCTTGTCAAGAAGATAGGCAGCCCTCCGGGCCAGCCCGCCCAACGTTTTTCCTCCTCACGTGGGGCAGGGCTCAATGGTCCCGTGGGTATTGCCTGTATAAAGAAGCGTCAGGTCGGATTCCGCATGAGCCCGAAGGGGGAATGCGAGAATCAGAAGCAGAAAAAGTGCGAGAATCCGGTACATCTAATCGTTGATATATTCCTTGAGCTCTTTGCCGGGACGGAAGAAGGGCAGCTTTTTGGGCTTGACTTCAACCACGTCACCGGTCTTTGGATTGCGGCCGGTGTAGCCGTCATATTCCTTGATCTTGAAGCTGCCGAAGCCGCGGATCTCAACGCGGTCGCCGCGTACAAGGGCTTCCTTGATGGAGTCTACGAAGGCGCTTACGATCTGTGTGGACTCGTCAACGTGGAGCTTTTTCTCCTCAGCCAGAGCCTTGATCAGTTCGCTCTTGTTCATTCCTTTCCCCCATTGGGTTGCGTTCTCCACATTCGGCGTGGAATCGGTCCGTGAACGTGTTTCGAGAGACTTAACTTTACTAACTATGCCGAAACCCGTGGCTTTTCGTCAACCCCTTTCGCAATTTAAACGGGGAATTCTTTCAGAATGTGCCTTCCCGCAATACGCTCGATGTTGTCGGAGCGGTACCGGACAAGCTTTCTGGCTATGCTGCGGATGTCCTTGGCGGCGTTACAGTCGGGGGCGAATTTCATGAAAGGCGTCTGGCGTCGGACAGACTCCAATACATTGGAATCCTGACGGATATGTCCGAGATTTCGCAGCTCCACTCCGAGAAAATTCTTGCACGCGGCGGCCAGCCGCTCGTGTGTTTGCTGGGCTTCCTTGGCGGAGCTCACCTGGTTGACCAGCAAGAGAAAGTCGTTGATTCCATGCTGGGTGTTGAGCACCTTGATGGTTGCGTAACCGTCCGTGAGCGACGTCGGTTCGGGAGTAACCACCACGAGCCTGAGCTGCGTTATGCTGGCAAAGGCCATGGCCGTATGGTTGATGCCGGCGCCGAGGTCGAGCATCAGAAAGTCATACTGTCCGGCCAGCGTGACCAGTTTCCCGAAGAGTACGTCCTGCATGTCCTCATCCATTTCGACCAGTTCGGGGACACCGCTTGTGGCGGGCAGGATGTCCAGTCCTTCCTCAATGGGAACCGCCACCTCGGAGGGTGACATGTCCGACTGGAGCAGGTCCTGAAGATTTCGTTCCGGCGACAGGCCCAGAAGGACGTCGAGGTTGGCAAGGCCGAGGTCGCAGTCCATGAGCATGGAGGAATATCCGGCCTCGATGAGCGCATAGCCGAGGTTCAGGACGATGTTGGTCTTGCCCACGCCGCCCTTACCGCTGAGAATGGAGAGGCTCAGTGTGCTGTTGTCGTTGTTCATGATCGTTATCCTCTATTTTCCGAAGAGAAATTGCTTTTCATTGGCCTGAACCAGCGACTCGCGGGGCACGCTGTCCATCTCTGGCAGCCGAACCACTTCCACACGGTCCTTGCCGGCATCCTTGGCAGCATAGAGTGCCTCGTCCGCCGTGCCGACGATCTTCTTGACCGACATGTCACGCGTGCCCTTGTAGCAGGTCAAACCGGCGGAGATGGTTACCGAGAATTCACTTCCCTCGTCGCTGGTGAAAGTGGCGGAGCGGACAGCAAGCAGAATCCTTTCCAGCACCCGTTTGGCCTTGACCAGCCCCGTCCCCGGAAGCACGAGCGCGAACTCTTCGCCGCCGAAGCGGGCAGCCAGATCGTAGCGGCGTACCGCCTTGCTGAGGATTGCGCCGATCTCGGAGAGCACACGGTCGCCCGTGGGATGGCCCATGGAGTCGTTGACCTTCTTGAAGTTGTCCAGATCGAGCAGGGCAAGGCTCAGGGGCGTGCCGTTGCGGCGGGAGCGTTCAATCTCGACGTCAAGCATCCGATCGAAGGCGCGCCTGTTGGCGAGGTTCGTGAGCGGATCATGTCTCGTCTCATAGGACAGCTTGGCCAGATTGCGCTGAACCAACCTCACGTTGGGCACGGCCGAACCGTCCAGCGGAAGCGTGAGCCATTCCTCAAGAGGATTTTTGGACGTGAGTTCTTCCCAGTCCTTGAAATCCACGCCGGGAAAGAGGCGGCAGACCCACAGGGCCGAGTCATCCTCGGTGCCCGCGCAGTGTTCGTTGGCCCGGTTGCACAGCTCCTGCTGCAACTCGTTCATCTCACGCAGCAGGGCGGACTCGTTGGGCTTGAGCGGATCATTGTTCGGCATGATTGTGGATCAGGTTGCTTCGGATGATTTCATCCAGGTTGCCGTCGAGCACGTCATCGACGTTGCTTACCTCGAAATTGGAGCGGTGATCCTTGACCAGCCTGTAGGGCTGGAGCGTGTAGGTACGAATCTGATTTCCAAAGGCGATGGCGGTCTTGTCGGCGTAGTCCGACTGTTGCTCTTCCTCGCGCTTCTTCATCTCGATTTCGTAAAGGCGGGCCTTGAGGACCTTCATGGCCGCCTGTTTATTGCGCAGCTGCGACTTTTCGTTCTGGCACTGCACCACGATGTTGGTGGGCAGGTGGGTGATGCGCACGGCGGAGTTCGTCTTGTTGACGTGCTGTCCGCCTGGGCCCGATGAACGGAAGACGTCCACGCGCAGATCTTCGTCGCGCACGTCAACCTCCACATCCTCCTCAATGTCCGGAACGACATCCACGGAGGCGAATGAGGTGTGACGCCGTCCAGAGGCGTCAAACGGAGAGATTCGAATCAGTCGGTGTACGCCGCGTTCTCCGCGCAGATGGCCAAAGGCGTAAAGTCCTTCGATGCGCAGGGTGGCGCTTTTCACGCCTGCCTCGTCGCCCGGCTGAAGGTCGAGTAGTTCAAGCGAGAAGCCTCGGCGTTCGGCCCAGCGGGTGTACATGCGCATGAGCATTTCGGCCCAGTCCTGCGATTCCACGCCGCCTGCGCCGGGGTGGATCTCAAGGATGGCCGCGTTTTTGTCATGGGGATGGGTGAACAGGGTCGCCATTTCCGTGGTGTTAAGGCTGGAGCGGAAGGTTTCCAGCGACTCGTTGAGCGCCTGTACTGTCTCCTCGTCGGTTTCCTCCTGTGCGAGCAGGAGCCATTCGTCGAGGTCTTCGCGGGCGGTTCTGAGTTCGTCATACATGGCGAGCCTGCTTTCAAGCTGGCTCTTTTCGCGCAGTACCGGGGTAAGGCTTTCGGGCTTGTCCCATGCTCCGGGGCGGGACAGTTCCGCTTCTATTTCCTTGAGTCTGTCGGAGGATTCCCGATAGTCAAAGCCGCCCCCAGAGTGTGTCGAATTTCTCGATCAGTTCTGCGGAAAGGGACTTTATTTCTGGATATTCAAGCATAATCTCGATTGGTCGTTAAATGGTTCGTTGCCGATTGTGCCGTTTTCCACGGCGCAGGGCAACCGCTATGAAAAGGATGCACCCGGCCGTGCAGGCGAGCAACACATCGCCGAGCCACGGCTGCATGTGGAAAAAGGGCGTTTTCTCGGACCGAGACATGAGCGTGTCGGTCAACTGCGCCTTTTTAAACTGCTCGGTGCGGGAGCGGATGCGGCCCAGCGGATCAATGAAGGCGGTGATACCGGTATTGGTGCCGCGTGCCAGCCAGCGACTCTGCTCCACGGCCCGCAGGGTGGTCAGGGCCAGATGCTGACGCGGTGCGGACGTTTTCCCGAACCAGGCATCATTGCTGATGTTTACGAGAAAAGAGGCGCCGAGTGCAACCTGTTTGCGCGCCAGAGCCGGAAAAATCGCTTCATAGCAGATGAGCACGCCGAACGGGTGATCGCCTCTGGTGATAAGGGAGGCGGTGTTGTCCCCTTTCTTGAATGTCCCCACTGCCTGCACGAGTTTTTCAAACGGAATCCATTCACGAAGCGGCATGTATTCGCCAAACGGCACGAGATGTTCCTTGTCGTACCATGTGGCGGCCGAGCCGTCGGGTTTGACCAGAAAGGCCCGATTGAGCAACACATAACGTCTGTTGTCCGGGTTGGTGATGCGGTAGGCAGGCGCGCCCGTCAGGATTTCGGCCTCGTTGTCCCGAGCGAACTGGCGGACCATTGCGCCGTAGGGCGTGCGGTCCTGAAGGTAGAACGGCATGGCCGTTTCGGGCCAGACCAGCAGTTCGGCCCCTTTTTTCTGTGCTTCGCGGCTCAGGTTCAGGTATTTGCCTACAGTGGTCTTCTGGTATTTCGGATCCCACTTGAAGCTCTGGTTCACGTTACCCTGAATCAGGCCGACCTTGACGGGGGCGCCGTCGTCATCGAACGTCGCCATGCGCCATCCGCCGAAGCCCGTGAGCAGCAGGATCATTATCACTGCCGCGGCCATGGCGCCGGGAACGGTGCGGTAGAGCAGAATCGATACCGCAAGGGCCGCGAGTATGCCGGAGAGGGCGAACGCACCCACGACCGAAGCGGACTGGATGACGACCGGCCATGGCGCAAAGGCCGAGGCAAGGTTGGCCCATGGGAAGCCGGTCAGGATGAAGGACATGATCGTTTCGAGCGATGCCCAGCCGAGTCCGGCAGTCAGAATGACGAAAAGCGAGATGCTGGCGCGGCCCGCATGATGCATTAGCAGGGAGAAAAGTCCATAAAGCAGGCCGAGGGCGCCGCCTGCGAGCAACGGACAGGGCAAGGCCACATACCATGGCAGGTTGCCATAGATGGCCACCGGAATGACCATCCAGTAAAGCAGGCCGGTGCAGGCGAGGGTGCCCGCGAGCCAGCCCCAGCGAAACGCCTTGCGCGAGCCTGTGGCCCTGAAACCGATCCAAGCCAGCCCGAGAGGAAAGCCAAGCGCCGCGGCCGGAAACTGAAAGACGGGGTTGGCGAACCCCAGCCACGCGCCGAATATGGCAATAAAGGCGAGGGTTGGCATGATCAGTCTTCGGCCTGCTGCGTTTCGTCTTCCTCTTCTTGTTCGAGAGTGTCGATGCGGATGAGGATGATATGTCGTTCGTCTGCCGCCATGATGGTGAAGCGGCGGTTCTGCAGGTCGAAATGTTCACCCGGGCTCGGGATGTGACCGGCCAGCGCGGCGAGGTATCCGCCGATGCTGTCCACATGTTCGGATTCGATACTGACCGCACAGAGTTCGCAGACGTCTTCAAGAGGCACTTTTCCTGCCACCAGCAGCGCGCCGTCCTCGGTGTATTCGATTTCGTCCGGGCGTTCCGCCTCGTGCTCGTCAGCCATTTCGCCCACGATTTCTTCAAGGATGTCGGCCATTGTCACGATGCCAGAAGTGCCGCCGTAGTGATCGTGGACCACGGCGATATGCACCTTCTCCTTTTTGAAAAGGCTGAGCATCTCGTCGAGCTGCGTTTCTTCCGGCACGAAGAGGGCCGGACGCATGATGTCCGAAATGGGGAAGCGGCCGTCGCCCTCCATGAGCGGAGGGAGCAGGTCCTTGGCGTGAACCACGCCCACTATATGATCCCGCGTCTCGTGATAGACCGGTATGCGGGAATGATTGCCCTGTTTAACGATCGCGGCGGCGGCTTCCGCCACGGTGCTCGCGGCCTCGACACAGGTCATGTCCATTCTCGGGACGAGAACTTCGGTGACTTTTCTGCTGTCGAGTTCGAGGATGTTGAGAAGCATGGACACTTCATCACCCTCGATTTCGCCTTCTTCTCGCGCTTCGAGTATGTGGTCTTCGAGGTCGTGGCCGTTTTTGTTGAAGATCGACTTGAAGAAGGATCGCAAAGGACTGTCAGAGCCGTCTTCCAAGGCGGGTCTCCTTTTTGCGGTTCGGAACGAGGCCCGCGTTTGTGACACGGGCGGCCAATTTTGACTTCAATATGTATTCACCGGAAAACCGTCTGTCAACGGAGACTTACAGAAGTCCTGCTTTTTTCATGTATACTTCGAGACAGGAAATGGTGGCGGGGGTGATGCCGGAAATGCGCGAAGCCTGCCCGAGGGTCATGGGACGGATGGTTCCGAGCTTCTCCACGGCTTCGCGGGTCAGCCCTGCCACCTGCGAATAATCCATGTCTTCGGGGATGGAAAGATTTTCAAGCTCCCGGAAACGTTCTACAAGCTCCTTCTGACGTTGCAGGTAGCCCTCGTAGCGAATTTCCGTGGTCACTTCATCAAGCACGGCCTCGTCGCACTGTTCCACCATGGGCAACAGCGGCGCGAGGTCTCGAACATCCACCTGAGGCTGGCGAAGAATGGAGGCCAGTTCCACCATCTTGCCGGGTACCGAGGCGCCGATGCCTTCAAGCGTCTTGCGGGTTTCCCGGTCCGGCTTGATGCCGGTTTCGTGCATGGCCTTCAGGAGCCTGTCGATCTGCTCGCGCTTCCGGCTGAAAAGGTTCCAGTGGTCATCGTCCACAAGGCCTAACCTGCGGCCAGTTTTGGTGAGTCGCTGGTCGGCGTTGCCTTCGCGCAGCAGCAGACGGTGCTCGGCCCGAGAGGTGAACATCCGGTACGGCTCTTTGGTGCCTTTGGTGACCAGATCATCCACAAGAACGGCCATGTAGGCCTGATCGCGTCCAAGGAGGAACGGTTCCATTCCTTCGGTGGCGGCCTGAATGTTCATGGCGGCCCACAGGCCCTGCGCGGCGGCTTCCTCGTATCCGGAGGTGCCGTTGATCTGCCCGGCGCACCACAGGCCCGGAAGCGGCTTGGATTCAAGGGTCGGCAACAGCTGCGTCGGGGGGATGTAATCGTATTCGATTGCATAGCCCGGACGCACGATCTGGGCATTTTCCAGGCCTACGCAGGCGTTGATCATCCGTTTCTGCACGTCCAGCGGCAGCGAGGTGGGGATGCCGTTGGGGTAAACCTCCGGATGGTTCAATCCTTCGGGCTCCACAAAAATCTGATGCCGGTCCTTGTCCGGGAACCGGGCGATCTTGTCCTCGATGGAGGGGCAGTAACGGGCGCCGGTGCCTTCGATGACGCCCGTGAACATGGGCGAGCGTTCAAAGCCGGAACGAATGGCTTCGTGTGCCTCAGCGTTGGTCCACGTCATGTGGCAGGGCAGCTGCGGCATGGGGATGTGCGTGGTGCGGAAGCTGAACGGCGGCGGCGGATCGTCGCCGGGCTGGACTTCCATCTTGTCGAAATCCACGGAATCCTTCAGCAGTCGGGGCGTTGTGCCCGTCTTGAGCCGCCCCAATTCGAAGCCGAGTTCGTTCAGGCAGCCGGACATGCCTTCGGCCGAGGGGTCGCCGAGTCTGCCGCCGGAGAAATTGCTCAGGCCCACATGCAGCAGGCCGCGCAGGAAGGTCCCGGTGGTCAGCATGACGTTGCGGGCCTTGAAGACCTCGCCCAGACGCGTGCTGACGCCTGCGCAGCGACCTTCTTCCACAAGGAGTGATTCGGCGGTGTCCTGCCAGACCCAGAGTGACTGCTGTGAGAAGATGTCCCGCTTGACCACGCGCATGTACTCGTCGCGGTCGATCTGGGCGCGGGTGGCTCGTACCGCCGGACCCTTGCGGGTGTTGAGCGTGCGGAACTGGATGCCTGCGGCGTCGGCCCACAGGCCCATCATGCCGCCGAGCGCGTCGATTTCCCGGACCATGTGTCCTTTGGCAAGCCCGCCGATGGCCGGATTGCAGGATAGCTGGCCGATGTGGTCCACGTTCATGGTCAGCAGCAGGGTGCTGCGTCCCATGCGCGCAAGCGCCATGGCGGCTTCGCATCCAGCATGGCCCGCGCCCACCACGATGGCGTCGAATATGTCCGGAAAGGCGGGTTTCATGAGTTTCTATTTCTCCAGCAGCACGTGCGCCATGACCTTGGCGTCCGAAAGAGTGTTGGCGATGGAGGCCTGTTCGTTGGGCTGGTGCGCGAAATGGTTGAGCGTGGACCAGACGAGGGCGTCAACCCCGCGATGCCTCAACTGGGCGGCCACGGTGCCGCCTCCGATGCCGGTGGGCTTGATGTCCAGTCCCGTCACCGCCTTCACGCCGCGTCCCACGCGTTGCACGATCTCAGCATCCACCGGGGTCGGGGGAGCCGCCTGTTCGCGAATGATGGTTTCCATGCTTACGGTGCAATCGTATTTCAGCTCTGTTTCACGGCCCATTTCACCAATCCTGCCGATAATCTCGTCGAGATCGTACGTCGGCAGCACGCGGGCATCCACATAAAACACGTCGCGCCCCGGGATGGTGTTGACATTTTCCACGTTGGCTTCGCGTTTGGTGGGCTCAAAGGTGGAGCGAGCAGGATCGAAGAGCTCGTCGGTTTCGTCGAATTCATCCTTGAGCGCGCTGATGCGCACCACGAGATCCGAGGCGGCGACCATGGCGTTGAGGCCGTCATCTGGAGTGGAGGCATGGCACTGCTTGCCGTCCACGGTGACCTTGAGCCAGAACATGCTCTTTTCGGCCACTTCGGCGAGGGACGAATCCGGGCTGCCGAAGTCGGGCACGAGCACCAGATCGTTTTCACCAAAGAGGTCCAGATGGTTCTCGGCGATGTTGCGCAGACCGTATTCGTTGCCGGTTTCCTCGTCGGCCACCATGAGCAGACCGAAATTCATTTCGGGTGTCGCTTTCGCATCAAGGATGGCTTTGGCCGCGAGCATTCCGGAGACCAGCCCCTGATGGTTGTCCTCGACGCCGCGCCCGATGATGGTGTCGCCGTCTCGCCTGAGCGTCCACGGGTCGGAGTCCCAGAGGCTGTCGTCGCCAGCGGGCACGACGTCCATGTGGGCAATGACCCAGAAGGTGCGAGAGGTGTCGCGGCCGGGGATGATCGCCGCCACATTGGGTCTATGGCCGCATGGCGTGCGTTCGTCGGGGGCGTTGAATTCGCGAATGTCGCTCACGCCCATTTCGCGCAGTCTGCCGATGATCCAGTCGGCCTTCTCACGCTCTCCGGTTCCGTTGTTATCGGGAGAGAGGGCGGGGCGGGAAACCAGTTCGGTCTGTATGTCCACCACGGTTTCGGTCATGCCGTCGATGGCGGCGAGGATGGTCTTCATGCGATCGGCTCTCTTATTGCTGCAAACAGAAAAACGGCGCGGCGACAAAGCACCGCGCCGATATTGGCAAAACCGGCTCGACGGGTTCGGCCCCGCCGTGCATCCGTCCGGCCTGTAGCCTAGCGGCCGCGGGCGGCGCGCTTGGAAGCCTTCAGCGGGTTGACCTTGACCTTGCCTTCCTTATCCACGCCAGCGCGAACGTGCGTGGCGAAGTTGCACACGCCGTGTGCCCACTTGCGTGCAGGCTGGGCGTAAGCGGGACAGTACTTGGCGTCTTCAAACGGAATGACGCGTTCGCAGCCTTCACACTGTTCAACGATGGGCTCAAGGATGACTCCCTTGTAGCTCAGACCTTCGGCGGTCATGACGGCGCCATCGAGAGTGGCGGCAATTGCTTTCTTGGCCATTGGTGTATCCTCCTAAAAATAATCGGCTCGACGGATGCCCGTTCGGCAGATGATTGTATCGGTAACGTCAAAGACGATTCGGATATGCGTGATCAACTAGAATTGTCAAGCATTTTCCGGGAATTTTTTTAACGGCGAAGGGATGAAATCCACCGTCTTGCCTTGTCTGCCTCGCTTTTCAGCCCCTTGAGATCAAGAGTGCGAAAATTGCCGTCGAGATACAGGACGCGTCCTTCGCACATGGTCATGCGCACTTCGTGTCCCGTAGCCGCGTAGGTCGTATGGGAGATGAGATCGTTCACCGGCAGCATGTTCGGTGCGCAGAGGTCCAGCGCGCACATGTCGGCAGGGCGGCCCGGCGCGAGTGTCCCCAGTTCTGGCCAGTGAAGGCACTGCGCCGATCCTCTCGTGGCCATGTCCAGAACGCTGGCGGCTGAGGCCGCACGGGCGTCGTGGTCGCGGACCTTGCCGCCGAGCGCCGCAAGACCCATCTCGCGAAACATGTTCAGCTGGTTGTTGCTCGCAGCTCCATCTGTGCCGAGGCCGATCGTGACCCCCGCATCCAGCATTCTTTGGATGGGCGCAATGCCCGAGGCGAGTTTCATGTTGGAGGCGGGGTTGTGAACCACCTTCGCGCCTGTTTCGGCGAGTCGCCCGATATCCTCTTCCGACACGTCCACGCAGTGATGCAGCGTGCAACGCCTGTCGAGGATGCCCAGCGAGTCCAGAAGTTCAACAGGGCGTTTGCCATGCTTCTCGACGCAGGACGTGGTCTCTTCCGGAGATTCGGCGAGGTGTATCTGCCACGGCAGGTCGAGCTCCGCGGCAAGGGTGTGGCTGGCCGTCAGGGCATCCGGGCTCACTGTGAAGACCGCGTGTGGTGCGACAGAGGTGCGGATGCGCGGGTGCCCCGAGTATTGTTGGCGAAGTCGTCTCAGGGTTGTCCAGCAGGACTCTGCGTCGGGGAACATGGGGGAGGGGAATCCGAAAAATCCTTCGCCGAGCACGGCTCGGATGCCTGCGTCGTGCGCGGCGCGTCCGGTGTTTTCCTCGTGGAAGTATCCGTTCATGAAGGCCGTGCAGCCGGTGCGGATCATTTCCGCGCATCCCAGCGCGGCTCCCAGGCGAAGCAGCTCGGGCGAGAGCCTGCCCTCCACGGGCCAGATGTCCTCCCGCAGCCATTGCAGAAGCGGGCGGTCATCACCCACGCCCCGGAGCAGTGTCATGGGCAGATGGGTGTGGGCGTTGATGAGTCCGGGCAGAAGGAACGCGTCCGTGAGCCGGAGCGTCTCCCTTGCTTCAAACTGTTCGGCAATGTCGCCCCGGTCGCCACAGGCGGTTATCGTTCCGTCGCAAATGGCAACGGCCGCATCATGGAAGACGCGGCCGTCCAGAAAAGCCATGTCCGCGCAGACAAGCAGATCGCACTGATTTGTCGCACGGCCATCCGTCATGTCGTTTAGCCGTCCAGGCTGCCGATGGTATTGATGAGCACCGTCGTGACCTTTTCCACGTTCCCCTTGAATACTTCGAGGATGTCGTCCCACGTGACGGGCTCCTCGTCGGTCTTCCAGCAGTCGTAGTCGGTACTCATGGCAACGGCGGCGTAGGGCACTCCCGCCTCGTTGGCAAGCGCGCATTCCGGGGCCACGCTCATGTTGATGACGTCCGCGCCCCACATGCGGAACATGTTGGATTCCGCGCGAGTGGAGAAGCGGGCGCCTTCGATGGTGATGACCGTACCTTTGGCGTGGTAATCGAATCCGCCGCTATCGCAGGCCGCCACGAGTTTGGCTCGCAGCGTTTCGTCGAACGGTTCCGCCATGGCGGTGTGCACCGCGCCGTGCGGTTCGAAGCGGTGATGAAAGGAGTTGCCGGGGCGACGGGTGAAGTCGATGAACTGGTCGAGGATCACCAGATGACCGCGGTCGATCTCTTCGCGCAGCGACCCGCAGGCCGTGGTGGCGATGATCATGTCCGCGCCCCAGTCCTTGAGGGCGAGGATGTTGGCCCGGTGATTGACCGCATGGGGCGGGATGGTGTGTTCCCTGCCGTGGCGGGCGATGATGGCCACCTCGTTTCCGGCGATGGTGCCGACCTTGAGAGGGGAGCTGGGCGGCCCGAAGGCGGTCTCCGCCTGAAGGTCCGAGGCGCCTTCGATGATGTCGGGGTTGTCCAGTCCGCTGCCGCCGATGATGCCTATCTTGACCATGATTTCGCCTTGTCTAGAGCATGATGAGGTTGCAGAAGTCGTGGCCTTCGAGCTTCTTGTCGCCGTCGAGGAAACCGAGCTGGACCACGAAGCCAATGCCGACGATGTCCGCGCCGGCGTCTTCCACGAGCTTGACCATGCCCTGTGCGGTGCCGCCGGTGGCCAGCAGGTCATCGATGACCAGAACCTTTTCGCCTTCTTCAAGGGCGTCGGCGTGCATGCAGAGGGTGTCGGTGCCGTATTCGAGGTCGTAGGTGACGCAGGTGGTTTCGTAGGGCAGCTTGCCGGGCTTGCGCACCGGCACAAAGCCTATGCCCATCTTGTAGGCCAGCGGCGCACCGAAGATGAAGCCCCGCGCCTCGGCGGCGACGATCTTGGTGGCGCCGCAATCCTTGAATTTTTCCGCCAGGCAGTCCACCGTATGGCGAAATGCGTTGGGATCGGCGAGCATCGGAGTGATGTCGAAAAAGACGATTCCCTCTTTGGGATAGTTGGGAATGTCGCGGATGTGGGAACGCAGATCCATGGTTCTCCTCCTTGAAATAATGTCCCGATTGAGTACGTTCCCGCAAGGGCCTGTGTCAATTGGTTGATCGGCGCCGCTCTTTGATGTAGTGCAACTCGTTTCCGTTTACCGGGCAACCATGGAGATGAATATGTCCAGCGACGGCCACAGGGCCAAGAAAAGTCTCGGCCAGAACTTTCTGGTGGACGAGAATACATGCAGGCGCATCGCCGATGCGGTCTGCGCACTGCCCGGAGAACGGGTCTTGGAGATCGGACCGGGCAAGGGAGCCATCACGCGCTTTGTGGCTGAGTGTGACTTTGACGACTACCGTGTGCTGGAGCGCGACGAGGACCTGGCCGACCGGCTGGAGGACGAGTTCCCCGAGCTGGACGTGGTGCGCACGGATGCGCTCAAGTATCCGTGGGAGGAGTTGGAATCCGACTGGATCGTGGCGGGCAACCTTCCGTACAATATAGGATCAAAGCTCATCTGGGACATCGTCAGCCAGACGGAATGCGCCTGCGCCTTCATGGTTCAGCACGAGGTCGCGGCAAGGCTGACGGCCTCCCCGGGCTGCAAGCAGTACGGGGGACTCACCGCTTGGGTGGGGAACTTCTGCCGTACCCGGTATCTGTTCAAGGTGCCGCCCACGGTTTTCAGGCCAAAGCCCAAGGTGGACTCCGCAGTGGTCGAATTTATTCCTTTTTCCCGGCAGCAGCGGCCGCCGCACCCGCAAAAGCTCGCGCAGCTGTTGAAGCTGTGTTTCCAGAAACGCCGCAAGCAGCTTGGTAACATATTGAAATCCAGAATGAATGATGAAATCGAGGCGTGGTTTCAAAATGGCCCTGTCAAATTGACGGACCGGCCGGAAAATTTGTCACCAGAGCAGTTCAGAGAGCTCTCGACCCTTGTTTTTTCTTGATTCCGGGCGAAAAAACCCGGTTTGCCTATTGACGGAACACTCAAAAATCTGTTTTAGATGCGGAGGGGACTTGCTCGGGTGACGGATATGCCCGTCATTCGTAACATTCAGAGAAATTTTCTGCTTGTTCAAGGCCGAATCGGCCGCGATCCCCAACGTTGTAAATAATGGGGGCCTGCGATAAGGAATGTCTTGTTATTCCGGACGCTGACAGGCGGACCCCAAAGGTATCAGAACCATTAGAGGAGGAAGGACTGATGACGAAGGCTGAGTTGGTTGTGAAAATTGCTGAGAAGTCCAATCTTACCAAGGCCAATGCTGAACGCGCTCTCAACGCTTTTCTGGAGACTGTTGAGTCCACTCTCGTGAGCGACGGCAAGCTGACCCTGACCGGTTTCGGCACCTTCATGGTGGAAGAACGCAAGGAACGCGTGGGCCGCAACCCCCGCTCCGGCGCCGAGATCAAGATTCCCGCCACCAAGGTGGTCAAGTTCCGCCCCGGCAAAATCCTGAAGGAAGCCGTCAAGTAGGCATTGGAGGATAACCATGCTTCGTGGTGAAACCGTTCACAGCCCGCTCCCGCAGGACCTGCCCTGGTGGATGCCCGACCATTTCGTTTTCTTCGGCGTTCTGTACGCCGTGCTGGGCATCATCGGTCTCGGACTGGCCTGGACGTTCTACAAGTCCTGGAAAGATGTGAAGGAACAGCCCGACCACTAGGTCGCTGTATTCGGTAACGATCAGATGGAGCCTGCCGCCTCGTGCGGCAGGCTCTTTTTTGTATATTCTCCTCTTGCCAAGCGTGAAAACAGTGTGTAATTAGTCTTCTCTTGACTTTGCCTTCGGATTCCCCGTTGGCGACAAAGGGAGGTGATTTTCTTGCCGGGTGTTTACCTTGATGATGGTGACAGCTTCGACATTTCTCTGCGCCGCTTTAAAAAGCAGGTGGAGAAGGGCGGAATCCTGTCCGAACTGAAGAAGCGTCAGCACTACGAGAAGCCGAGCGTGCAGCGTAAGAAGAAAAAAGCTGCCGCGAAGAAGCGTCTCGCCAAAAAGCTCCGCAAGATGAGAACGTCCTAATTATGCTTTTCGAACGCATTAATAAGGACTTCATATCGGCCTATAAGGCCAAAGAAGAAGTTAAAGTGGCCGTCTTGAGGCTTCTCAAGACGGCCATTAAGAACGCTTCCGTCGAGTTTGGCCGTGAGCCGGACGAGGCGGAAGTGCTTGATATCGTCCTCAAGCAGGCCAAGCAGCGGCGCGAGTCCATTGAGCAGTACTCCAAGGCCGGGCGCGACGATCTGGCTGACCGCGAGGTTGCCGAGCTTGCCATTCTTGAGGGGTATCTCCCTCAGCGGCTTTCCGACGAGGAACTCTCCGCTGAGATCGACGCTCTCATCGCCGAAACCGGCGCAGAGGGTATGAAGGACATGGGCCGGGTCATGAAGCTGCTCAATGAGCGTTTCAAGGGCCGGATCGACGGCCGTGCTGCCAGCGAGACCGTCAAGGCGAAGCTCTCCTAATCCTCAAATTGCGGGTTCTATGGAATCCAGATCATTACGACTCCTCGAATTCAATCGTGTCCTGGAGACGCTGTCCACGTATGCCGTTTCGGAAGCCGGAGCTGCTGCGTGTCTCGACGTGCGTCCGCTTAAAGACGTCGAAGCCGTTTCCTCGTCCGTCCGCGAACTGCGAGAGGCCGCACGGTGGATCGGCGAATCGCAGATTCGTCTCTCCGCTTTCCCGAGTCTCGACGGACTGTTCGCCAACCTCGACGTCAAGCACGAGCACCTTGATCATGACGACCTGTTCGCGCTGAGAATAGTTTTCGGGCAGGCCGAGACTGTTCGCGAATCACTCAAGAATTTCGAAGACCGCGGCTGGGATGAGTTGGGACGCGTCCTTTTCTCCGCGCCGTGGCCCCAGACCGCCGTGTCGGGCATCAACCGTTGCCTCGACCCGGACGGGCGGATTCGCGACGAAAGCAGCCCCGAGCTTTCCGATGTTCGCCGCGAGATCCGCAACATTCATCAGCGCTGTACTCGCAAGGTGAAGGATTTTGTGCTGCGTGAGGACCTTTCCAACGCGCTGCAGGACGACTTTATCACTATTTCGTCCGACCGTTACGTGATGCCGCTCAAGGCCAACTTTAAGGGCCGCGTCAAGGGCATCATCCACGACTATTCGCAGACCGGTGAGACCTGCTACTTCGAGCCCATGTTCCTCGTGGAGATGAACAACCGGCTGCAGGAGCTCAAGCGCGAGGAGCGGGAAGAAGAACTCAAGGTTCTTCGGTACCTGACGGGCCTCGTGCGCCGTGAACGCGATGGCGTTCTCGGAGTTTACAAAAGCCTTGTGGCGCTTGATGTTCTCATGGCGAAGGTGGCGTACGGCGAGGCGCTGGACGGTCGCGCCGTGGACGTTCGCGAGGGTGCGGTGCCGACCCTCAAGGGTGCCCGGCATCCGTTGCTTGCCACTGGCGGCAATGTGCATCCGCTCAATATTTCATTTACAGAGACCACCCGCAGCCTCGTGATCAGCGGCGGCAACGCGGGCGGCAAGACGGTGTGTCTCAAGACGCTGGGCCTGTGTGCGCTCATGGCTCTTTCCGGACTTCCTGTTCCTGTTGAAGAGGGCAGCGTGCTCCCGCCGTGGAGCAACGTGTTCGTTGTCATGGGCGACGAGCAGAGCCTCGATGAGAGCGTCAGTACCTTTACGGCCCAGATATCCTACATCCGCCGCGTATGGGACAGTGTGGACGAAAACACGCTGTTCATCCTCGATGAATTCGGTGCGGGTACCGATCCCACACAGGGAGCCGCGCTGGCGCAGGCAGTCATCGACAGCCTGTTGGAACGCGAGGCCATGTCCGTTGTTGCCACCCATTTCCCGGCACTGAAGGCTTATGCCATGGCCACCGAGGGCGTCCGTGCGGCCTGCGTGCTCTTTGACCCGCGCACCAAACAGCCGCTTTTCGAACTGGCCTATGATCAGGTCGGTGCATCCATCGCGCTGGACGTGGCCAAGGAGAACGGACTTCCTGAAGAAATTCTGGATCGTGCCGAACGCTATCTGCTGATGGACGGCTCCGATACCACCGCTGTTCTGGACCGTCTGAACGAGCTGGCTGTGGAGCGCGAAAAGGAAATCCGCGAAGCCGAGTCCGTGCGTCGCAAGATGCAACACAAGCATGACAAGCTCGAAGCCGACTTTGAGCAGCGCAAGGGCAAGCTGCTCAAGGATATTCAGGGGCAGGCGCAGGATGTTGTTCGACAGTGGAAGCAGGATCGCATCAGCCGCAAGCAGGCCCAGAAGAAGTTGGCGGATGCCCGCGAAACGCTCGTCTCCACTGGTGACAAGGCCGAAAAGGCCGTTGAAAAGGCGTTTTCCTTTGATGATCTTGAACCCGGCATGAAGGTGACCTACACCGCATGGAATCGCGAGGGCGACGTGGTTGAGATCAACAAGCGCAAGAAGCAGGCCAAGGTGGACGTCGGCGGTGTGGCCATGTGGGTCAAGGCCGAGCATCTTCAGCCCGCGGGCGGTTCCTCCAACGGAGCGAAGCCGTCTTCGGCCAAGGGACGTACCCCCAAGGCGAAACCTGCTGATTCACTGGTCACCTTGCGTCTGGATCTTCGCGGCCGAAGGGCGGACGAGGCGCTTGCCGAATTGGACCGTTTTTTGGACGAAGCCCTACTCAAGGGAGCCGGGCGCCTGGAGATTGTCCACGGACGCGGAACCGGTGCCCTGCGCCGTGAAGTACACGATTTTCTGAAGCATTATCCTGCGGTTTCCTCCTTCTCGCTTGCGCCTGAAGATCAGGGGGGAGATGGCATGACTGAAGTGTTGCTTACCTGAGGACCCGTTTTCGCCCCCGCCGATTTCGAGCGAAGGGCGGCTCGGGCCCCAACCTGTTGGGGAGCTTGTGGATCGCAGCGCTGTCGAGGCCGTCAAGGCCCGCATCAATATCGCGGACATCATACGCCGCTACGTGGACCTGAAACCCGTTTCAGGCCGGTGGATGGGTGCGTGCCCGTTCCATCAGGAAACCAAGCCCTCCATGAGCGTGAACGAGGACGAGGGTTTCTTTTATTGTTTCGGGTGTCAGGCGTCCGGCGATGTCATTGATTTCTACATGCGCATCAACGGGCTGGAGTTTCGGGACGCGCTTGAGCAACTCGCCACCGAGGCCGGGGTGGAGCTGAAGGGCTACCGGCAGAACCAGCAGGATGTGGAGCGCAGCCGTCGCAAGAAGCTCCTCATGGAGATGCACGACGAGGCGCAGCATTTTTTCCGCAACTGCCTTGGCCATGCCGTGGGGCAGCCCGCGCGTGACTATCTTAAGCGTCGCGGCACTTCGCCGGAGATCATTGAGCGTTTCGGTCTCGGGTACAGCCCGGATGACTGGCACGGATTGGACAATTTCCTCAAGGGAAGGGGCAGAATGCCCGAGGACGGCGTGGAAGCCGGACTTTTGTCGAAAAATCAGAAAGGCAATATTTACGACAGGTTCCGTGGAAGATTGATCTTCCCCATCAAAAATCTTTCGGGTCGGGTCATTGCATTCGGCGGTAGAATAATTACAGATGGAGAACCAAAGTACCTGAATAGCAGTGATTCGCCCATCTACAAAAAGGGCGAACACCTCTATGGCCTTGATGTGGCGCGGCGGTCCATGAACCGCACCCGCAGGGCGCTGCTCACGGAAGGCTACATGGACGTGCTTTCACTGCATCAGTTTGGGTACGAGGACGCCTGCGGGGTGTTGGGAACCGCGCTGACGACCGATCAGGTCAAGAGGCTGGCCGGACTGTGCAACCGGGTCGATCTCGTATTCGACGGGGACGGCGCCGGCAGAAAGGCCGCACTCAAGAGCAGCCGGATGATACTGTTGCAGGGAGCCAAGTGCCGTGTGGTGCTGCTTCCCGAAGGAAAAGACGTGGACGACGTGCTGCAGGAACACGGACGGGACGGATTCGAACAGTGTCTGGACAATGCAAGGGACGGGCTGGATTTTTGCCTGAAGACCCTTCGCGACGACTTTTCGCCGCGCGAGATCATGGACTGGGCCGGGAGTTTTCTCTCGGAACTGAAGGATCCCGCTTTGGCGGCGTTTTTCCTGCCCCGTCTGGCCGGCGGGCTCGGTTTGTCCGAAGCCGAGCTGAGGCGGACGTTTACGGGAGACAGGGCACCGGCCCGGGGCCGCAACGAGCCTGCGCCAGCCGCTTCTCCCGCGCCGTCAGCCGTACGCAAGGCCGCACCACGGGAAAAGGAAAGCAGGAACGATCGGACATATTTGACGTTTTGCATCAAATACCCGGAATACATCCCCTACCTGGAAGGGCAGGAGATGCATTCCGTGCTCTCCACCGAGTGGGCCAGGGCACTGTGGGAAAAGCTCAGAGTCATGCAGCCGGGCGAAGATGCGCTCTCGCGGCTCAACCCCGAAGAAAAGAGCTTTTTCATCCAGTGTCGCAACCAGCTTGCGGAGAACCCATTGAACGGTCAGGAGCTGCAGCAGGAATGGTCCTTCATCTGCAACTCGATCTACGAAACGCGAAAGAAGGCCTATCTGCGTTATTTGAGAGAGAATATCCGCCTTGCGCAGGAGCAGGGCGATAGAGCGCTCTTGGAACAGTATCAGCGGGCTTACCAGGAGTTTCTGGGGAGGAACCAATGAGCAACATCAAAGAAATTCAGCAGATCAAAACCCTCATCGCCAAGGGCAAGAAGAAGGGGCATCTCACCTTTGAAGAGGTGAACGCCGCACTGCCCAACGATGCCAACACCCCGGAGCAGATGGAAGAAGTCATCACGCTTTTCGAGCAGATGAACATCTCCATCGTGGATGCTCCCAAGGATGCCAAGAGCAGCGAAGACAGTTCGGAGGACAACTCCAACGTCATCAGCGAGAGCGAAGAGGATCCCGTGGAGCTCGCCTCCCGCAGCACCGATCCCGTGCGTATGTATCTGCGCGAGATGGGTGCCGTGCCTCTTCTGGACCGTGAAGGCGAAGTCGTCATCGCCAAGAAGATAGAGTCCGGCGAGATGGACGTGCTGTACGCCCTCATCGAGGTGCCGGTTGCCGTCGAGGAGCTGGTCAAGGTCGGTGAAGACCTTGAAGAAGGCACTGTCAAGCTCAAGGACGTGGTCAAGACCATCGAAGAAGACGATCCGTCCGAAGACGAGATGAACCAGCGTCAGCGGGTCATCCACCTTCTCAATGAGATCAGCGACGTCTTCGACATAAAGCAGGAACTGTACGACCAGCTTGAACAGTGCGACCCGAACGACAAGCGCGCGCAGGAAGTGTATCAGGATATCGTCAAGTACAAGGAAGATATCGTCGAGCGCCTGCGCGACATCAAGCTTGAGAAAACGCTCATCGACCGCATCATCGAGACGGTCAACGACTACGTACGCCAGATGCACAACTGTCAGCGCGATCTCTCGGCATACGTTCTCTCCGTGGGCAAGACCAGTGCCGAAATCAAGGAGATCTTCAAGCAGGTCGACGACCGTGAGCTGAATCCGGTCAAGGCCGCCGACATGCTCGGCATGACCGTCGAGGAGTTCTTCTCCTTCAAGGAAATGCTCGCCGGCAAGATCGAGATCATGGATCGCCTGCAGCAGAAGTGCAAACACTCGGTCCACGACCTTGAGGAAGTGCTGTGGCGCATCAAGCACGGCAACCGCACCGCCATGCAGGCCAAGCAGGAGCTGATCCGCGCCAACCTGCGCCTTGTGGTGTCCATCGCCAAGAAGTACACCAACCGCGGCCTGCAGTTCCTGGATCTGATTCAGGAGGGCAACATCGGCCTCATGAAGGCCGTGGACAAGTTTGAATACCAGCGTGGGTACAAGTTCTCCACCTACGCCACCTGGTGGATCCGTCAGGCCATCACCCGCGCCATCGCGGACCAGGCCCGGACGATCCGCATCCCGGTGCACATGATAGAGACCATCAACAAGCTCATCCGCACCTCGCGCTATCTGGTGCAGGAGCTTGGCCGCGACCCGTCTCCGGAAGAGATTGCGGAACGCATGGAATACCCGCTCGACAAGGTCAAGAAGGTCCTCAAGATCGCAAAGGAACCCATTTCCCTCGAAACCCCCATCGGGGACGAGGAAGATTCCAGCCTCGGCGATTTCATCGAGGACAAGAAGGCCGCCGCGCCCGCGGAAGAAGTGGTCTGCACCAAGCTGGGCGAGCAGATCGCCAGCGTGCTTTCCGACCTGACTCCGCGCGAGGAGCAGGTCCTGCGCAAGCGTTTCGGCATCGGCGAAAAGTCCGACCATACGCTTGAGGAAGTGGGCAAGCTGTTCAACGTCACCCGTGAACGCATCAGACAGATTGAGGCCAAGGCGCTTCGCAAGCTGCGGCATCCGGTCCGCAGTGCCATGCTCCGGTCCTACTTCGAAAACTAGCCGTCATGAGCGGGGGAGGCGGAAGACGCCTTCCCCGCTTTTTTATTATGCTCAGTCTCTTCGCCTCACCGCTTTCTCCGCTCGTCACCGCGCTGGGATATTTCGTAGACACCCGTCTGGGCGACCCGTCATGGCTGTATCATCCGGTACGCGCCCTCGGATGGGTCATTGATCGCGCTGAAAAAGCCGTGCGCTCCCGTGTTGGCTCCGAAGCAGGAATGAAGATTGCCGGTGCTACCGTCACACTGCTGTTGAGTTCCACCGTGGCTGCTCTGGTGTCTACGCTGATTGCCCTTCCACTGCTTGGTTTTTTGCTTGCCGTCTATTTTGCCTATTCCGGCTTGGCCCTCCGCTGCCTTCTTGATGAAGGGGCGGATGTTGAAAGGCTGTTGCAGGCCGATGATATCGATGAAGCCCGTGTCCGTCTGTCGTATCTGGTGAGCCGGGACACGTCGCGCATGGATGCTGTGGACATTCGCCGTTCTTTGGCGGAGACCCTGTCGGAAAACTTCAGCGACGGCTTTGTCGCCCCTCTGTTCTATCTGTGCCTGTTCGGCCCGGCTGGCATGTGGGCCTATAAAACGGTGAACACTTTCGACTCCATGTGGGGCTACAAAAACGAGCGGTACAGTCACCTGGGCTGGTTCCCTGCCAGGTTGGACGATGTGCTCAACTTCATCCCGGCCAGATTGAGTGCCGTTTTGATCCTGCTTGTATCGCGACGCCCACGCCCACTCGCGGCCCTGAGAACTGTCATCAGGCAGGCGGGAAAAATGGAAAGCCCCAACGCCGGTTGGCCAATGGCCGCCTGTGCCATAGCCCTCAATGCGCGAATGGGCGGCCCTACCTCATACTTTGGTCGCATTAAGCAAAAACCGCTGCTGGGGGGCGAATTCGCGTGGGACCAGGCTCTGCTGGCCAGACTTTTATTGACCCTCAAAAGGACAGGCGGGTGGTCTTTGCTTATCCTGATTTCTTTTCAGGCGTTCCTCTGGTTTGCAGCCTGACAAGGCTCTGCCTGCTAGTCGTTTCTGGATCATCACCATTCTGGCCTTCTTCTGTTCGATGCCTTTTTGTCGGCACGAAGGGGTGCTTTGCGTTATCCTTAGAACTCCATCGCAGCATTTCGAATCTCGCAGAAATGGGCAGTTCCGTTTTTATCTCTCATAGGTATGGTTCACCAAGTTGCTCACAGTAATGATTTTCATTGCTGCGAAAAGTGCATGAAAATCAACTTATTGTGGATTGAGTGATGTTGAAATGGTTGAACCTTCTAACAGAACAACCGCTGAGTTATTCACAGATACATGTTTAAAACCTAGTGACTGGCTTGATAATCACGAATTTTTAGCAAGAGCTATTGTGACAATATTTCGGGGGGTTAGTGGTGAGGTCGTTGATTGCATTAAACACCGTAAGGAGCTGGAATGCTTAGCTCTATAATGTTTGACACTGGTTGGCCTGTGTAATAGTAAAGTTGTTACGCCTAAAGATCGTCAAACGTCACTCTCAAGGAGCCCCTCATGCCCGAGACCGTTGCTGTTCAGAATCTGGAAACGTTGCAGGTCACACTGCCCGGTGAAGGTCGCACTCAGGCCTACCGCTTGTCCCCGGACATGCTTATCTCGTTTGAATTCGATGTCTCTGACGCTGTGTTCACTCGTGACGGAAACGATCTCGTTGTTCAGGTGGACGGGGGGGGGGCGATAGTCTTTGAGGACTATATTCTCCTTAACGAAGGTGGGCAGCTTCCGCTCTTCGAGCTTGTTGGCGGAGAACTGGTGCCCGGCGAAGCCTATCTTTTTGCATTCTCCGACATGGAAGCTCCCGCAGAAGATATCGAAACGGCTGCGGACGCTGGCGGCAGCGGCAGCGGGGCGGGCGTATACTCCGATGACAGCGGGGCTCTTTATGATGGAGTGGAGGGGCTTGCGGCTCGGGGGGACGTTGATGGTGCAGGCGTTGACGGTCTTGAGGCTTTTTCGGCGACTGGTGGGTTCGGTTTTGCTCCGGCAACCTCAACGGCGCAGAGTAATGTGAACGGCCCGACTGTTTCTGGCGCTCTTTCCATAGAGCTGGACGAAGATGGCTCAAAGGTCATAACGGAATCCGACATCCTTTCCGTTGTCAGTGATCCGGATCCGGCTGCCGAACTCGGCGTCACGTCCATCTCGGTTTCAGGCGGAACCCTTACCAGAATTTCTTCGGACGCCTGGATTTTTCAGCCTGACGCTGATTACAACGGGGAGCTGGATCTTCAGTTTACGGTGAGCGATGGCATCTTTTCCGTTGACGGGGGGGGCACCGTCATCGTGCATCCTGTCAACGATGCCCCGGTTCCTCAGGCAGCTTCTGCTTCGGTTCAGGAGGATGGTTCGGTTTCCGGAAAGCTTGTAGCTGAGGACATAGACAATACTCAGGACGAACTGACATTCCGTCTTGCCGACCCTGACAATGCGCCTGCTGGGCTTGTGCTCAAGCAGGATGGTAGCTACTCGATCGATGCATCCCGATACGATTATCTCCCTGATGGGCAAAGCGAAACGTTCCTCGTTGAGTACGTTGTTTCCGATAGCGCGGGCGGCGAAAACACTCAGACCCTTGAAATCACGGTCAACGGCACCAACGACGCTGCCGACATTTCCGTGGCAGCCGGTGATTCCGACACCGGTTCCGTGACCGAGGACGATTCCGCTTTCACGCTGACCACGTCCGGCGCACTGACCGTGACCGACGCGGATGCGGGCGAAGCGGTCTTTGATCCCGACAGCGTGCAGGCCCCGGCAAACGCGCAGGGTACCTTGACCATCGACGCGGACGGCAACTGGGAATACACCATTCCCAACGCCGACGTGCAGTCCCTTGGCGAAGGCGACAGCTTCACCGAGACCTTTACGGTGCAGTCCGCTGACGGGACCGCGACGCACGACATCGAAGTGACGGTCAACGGCACCAACGACGCTGCCGATATTTCCGTGGCAGCCGGTG